>JAGBRF010000073.1 GCA_017632555.1 Alphaproteobacteria bacterium
CAAAAATGATTTAAAGAAGTTGGATATTGACTTTTATGAATAAAATCCGATAGAAAGTCGGGCAAAGCGTTCTGCTGAAAAGTCATTGAAAAAATCAGAGCTTTTTGTTGGAACGGAAGTCAAACCGGGTAATGTGACGGAAGAAAAGGTTATTGTTGTTCCGGCAAAAGAGGGGGAAAACGGACCGGTTATTGTAATTCCGACAAATACAGGGGTTACTAAAGGCACAGTAATAGATGCGACTACTTTGAAAAAAGCGACCATAATTAAAGGAAATGGTGGAAAATAATCCATTGTTTATTTCAAAAGCCGGAAGAAGCAACTTCCGGCTTTTTTATTGTTCGAATTTTCCGTTAAAATTTGACATTGAAGTGTTTTTATGTTATAATAAAAGGAGTTGTTGGTAAAACAGCAAGGGGAGGTAAAAATGGAGAATAGATTTAGGAGATTAGCCCTTTCTTTAGGTGCCGCCATTGGTACTCTTACCGGTGTAGCGTCAGCACAGGAAAGTGATATGCCGAAACCGGAAACGGACGGCCTTAAAATTGAATATTCAGCCGAAGAAGAAGTTAAACCATTCGCAGAACGTGCGGGTGAAACAGTTCATCAGGGAACGAATTTCCTGTTGGACACAGTTTCATATCTTCCGCTTGAAATCGGCGGTTTGGCCGGAGATGCGGTTGGTGGTTTGTTCAATGTCGGTGGGGAATTGTTTGATTACATCGGATTAGATCCGGTTGGTTCTGTTTTCCATAGCGCCGGCGATGTTGTTAAACAAGCACCGGTCAGTGTGGGAACTGCTGTAACAGGTTTAAAAGACGCAACATCTAAGGTATTGGAAACTGCGACTCAAGCCACTATTGAAGCCGGAACCGGTCATCTGTTGAAGGCAGCCGGAACCATTTCAGAAGGCGCAGGGGATACAGTTGATGCACTTACGACCAACACTGTAAATGCAGTTGCCGATATGGCTCATGTAGGAGGAAACGGAATTTCCGAGTTTGGTGAAGCTACGGGTGATGACGTTGTTGCTCCAACTCTTTCCAGCGCTGTGCATGGCGCCGCTAATGTCACTGTTGGTGTTACGGGAAATGCAAGCGATATAACCGAAGCTGCTTTATATGCGGCATCAAATGCGGCAAATCGTATGGATGTGGCCGGTTTTAATGCTTTGGAGGGTAATTTTACGCAAGCGGGCAGAGAAATGGCCGGTGTAACAACGGATGTGACGCAGTTTGCGGGGAATGCGGTTCAACATGTCGGTGATGCTGTTGCCGATGTTATGGAAGACGGATTAAATTTCGGAACAGATGCGCTTGTGAATGTATCTAAGCCCGGCGTAAAAGCTTTGGCAGAAGGGGCCGAGATGTTTGCAGAACGTGCGGCTGAAAAAAATGGCGTCACAAAAAGTGGAGAAGATATTCGTCAATTAAAAGAAATAATAAATGCCGGCCCTGAAATTGTCAGAGATGTTGGTAAAACAATGAACGCCGGTTTGGCAGACGCTGTTCGTTTAGGGGGTAAAACTACCGATACGATGATTAAAACCACCGGAATGAGTGTTGATGCGGCTGTGCGTGGACAATCCGAAGAAATGGTAACGAATGCAATGCCGGGATTGGAAGATACCGGAAATAATATCGGTGCTCATTTGGTCCAGGATACTGTTCAGAATGCTGAAAGTATAGTCAGTCGTGTAAGTAAAATAAAGAGTGCGGATGAAGCAAAAGATTTGGCAAAACGTATCAGATCGGAAGAAAAAAGAATTGCTTCGCAAGCACAGGATAATTTGCGTGATTTGGACAGGACATTATACAATTCCAATGAACAGGCAAGGGATGGTGAAGGTGTTACTATTTTGGAATATTTAGTCAAGAATGGTATAAAGGTTGAAGAAACAAGGACAGGCGATGAAAATAAAATTGCCCAATTGATTAAAGCAGTCACCGATAAGACTAAATAAAAACAAAAAAGTCGGAAGCAATAACTTCCGACTTTTTTAAAAGGCGTTCAGATTAGTAACCTTCTGCCCATCTGCGTTTACGTTGAATTTTGCGGTTACGACGAATTCCTTCTGCTTTTTCGCGTTTGCGTTTTTCAGACGGTTTTTCGAATTCGCGACGCATCTTCATTTCACGAAACAAGCCTTCACGTTGCATTTTTTTCTTTAACGCTTTCAATGCTTGTTCGACATTGTTGTCACGTACGATAACTTGAACTATGGTACTCCCCTCCTTTCGAAGGAATTAAATTGTTACTATTCTTCAGTTTTAGCTTCTTCAGCTGCAACCACCACTTCTTCATTGACGACATCTTCAACCGGTTTTACCAAATCGGAATTATAAGATGCAGCCAATTTGTTTGCTTCTTCACCCGAACGAGCAACCGTAACTTTAATGGTTTCGGCAACATCCGGATGCAAAACGATGCGAACATCATATACACCAACGTTTTTAATCGGTTGAGGCATATCGATTTGATGACGTTCCAATTTAACGTTCATGTCACGCAAAGCTTCGAAAATATCACGAGCAGAAACAGAACCGTATAACATTCCGCCTTCTGCAGCTTGACGAACCAAAGACAAAGAAACTGTTTTGATTTTTTCGGCGGCTTTAACGGCTTCTTCACGCAACTTCAAGTTACGAGCTTCCAATTCAGCACGTTTGCTTTCGAAATAAGCCATATTTTCCTTTGTGGAACGTAAAGCTTTCTTTTGTGGTAATAAGTAGTTACGGGCATATCCGTCTTTTACTTTAACTACATCGCCCATTTGACCAAGGCGTTCAATGCGTTCTAATAAAATAACTTCCATGTTCGATCTCCTTAATTTTCAGTACCGCTGACAAAAGGCAATAAAGCCAAGAAACGAGCACGTTTAGTTGCTTTTGCCAATTGGCGTTGGTGTTTTGCACAAACGCAGGAAATACGGGACGGAACCATTTTGCCACGTTCTGTAATGAAGCGGGACAATAATTTGACGTCTTTGTAATCGATCACTTGTGCATCTTTACCGCAGAACGGGCAAGATTTTGCACGGTGAAAAAATGAACCACGAACTTCAGCCATTAGAATGCCTCACTTTCATTTTCCAAACCCATGTTGAACAAATCATCTGCATCATCGTTTTTCTTTGCTTTCGGAGCCAACATAACAGATGGACCTTCTTCCAAAGCTTCTACTTTGACGGTTAAATGACGAATAATGTCTTCATCGATGCGCATCATACGTTCCAATTCTTGAACGGCTGTTGCCGGAGCATCAATGTTTAACAATACATAATAACCTTTACGGTTTTTTTGAATACGGTATGCTAAATTACGCAAACCCCAATTTTCACGCTTTGTGACTTTTCCGCCTTCTTTTTCAACGATACCGGCAAATTTGTCGGTCAATTCGTCTACTTGTGAAGGAGTTAAATCTTGACGTGTAACAAATACATGTTCATAAAAAGACATAAATCTTTCTCCTTTAGGATATCTCGGCCACGGTTTCTGGCGTTTTTGCAAACCACTTGCAAAGGCCCTGTGGCATAGTCAACCCGAAATTCGGGCGGACAAGGAGCTATCTGTGCGCGTTATTATAAACGATTTTTTATAAAAGTCAACAGAAAAAAGCAATTTTTTTATTCGTTTGTTTCAAAAACGGAGCCGGCGGACATATCTTCATCCAGGTCGGTTGTCTTTTCCAACATTTTGAATCCGTCAATTTGGGCATTCGGGAATGTCTTTAAAACGGCGGCGACCAAAGGCGTTTCACTCAATTTTTCTTTGATATGTTCTTTCTTTTGATTGGCTTGTTCTTTCAAAGAAAGTCCGCCGGCTTGTTCGGACAAAGCCACGTCCCATTCAATGCCTGTTTCTTGTTTCAAAAAATTACGCAACTCTTGGCACAATGTTTTTGGGGCATCGGCCGGTGCACTGAAATGCAATTTGCCATTAGCAACTTCCAACGGGTGAACATAGGAAGATAAGTTGAACCCCAGAAGCATTTGACCTTTTTTGCGCGCTAAAGATACAATGTCTTGCAATGTGTTCAAAACGGGTTTGTCACTTTGTATCGGCTGAACCGGTTTTTGTTCGGTCGGAACAATCGGATCAGGGGAAACATTTTGAACAACTAATTTTTCAGTTTTTTTTTGAGCCATCGGCACCGTTTCAACAGTACCGTTTTTGATTTGTTGAACCAATTCAACCGGAGAAGGTAATTCGGAAGCATAAACAATACGAACAAGCAACATTTCCAATGCTTTTATGGGACTTTCCGAAAATTTGACTTCCGAAAAACCTTTAAGCAACATTTGCCACGTCCGTGACAATGTGCTGATAGATAAATTATCAGCCAGTTTTTTACCTTCTTCTTTTTCCTGTTCGGATAAAATGTCGTCATTCAACACATCGGGAGTAATTTTGATTTGCGTCAACCAATGTGTTAAATCCATCAAATCCGTTGTTAAAGTTAAAGGATCTGTTCCCAAATCATATTGTTTTTGAACGGCCTTTAATACGGCGGGCATATTACCCTTCATCAACAATTCGTATAAATTAAACAAAGAACCTTTGTCGGCCAGACCAATCATTTGACGGACTTGTTCTTCCCCGACATGTCCGTTGCCGTGTGCAATCGCTTGGTCCAACAAAGACAATCCGTCACGGACGGAACCGTCAGCCGCCTTTGCAATCAAAGCCAATGCGGTGTCTTCAAAAGTTACATTTTCTTTTTGTGCAATTTCTTTGAAATAAGTTGCCAATACGGACGCATCTATGCGTTTCAAATCAAAACGTTGGCAACGTGATAAAATCGTTACGGGAACTTTGCGAATTTCGGTTGTCGCAAAAATAAATTTGACGCGTTCGGGCGGTTCTTCCAAAATTTTCAATAAAGCATTAAATGCCGATTTGGACAACATGTGAACTTCATCGATGATGTATATTTTATAACGCGCAGACAAGGGATTATAACGTGCGCCTTCGATAATTTCGCGAATGTTGTCTACACCGGTGTTGCTGGCGGCATCCATTTCGATAACGTCAACATGGCAATCGTTGGCAATGTCTTGACAATGTTTACAAACACCGCACGGGTTGGGGGTCATACCGCCTTTGCCATCCGGTCCGACACAGTTAAATGCACGTGCAATAATACGGGCAGAAGATGTTTTTCCAACGCCACGAATACCGGTTAAAATATAAGCCTGAGCCAATTTGTTTTGAGCAATGGCATTGGAAATTGTGCGCACCAAAGCGTCTTGCCCGATCAGGTCTTTGAAACCTTGAGGGCGATATTTACGTGCAAGGACTCGATATTTAGTTTCTTCTGCCATTTTTTTATTCCTGTGGTGGAAGAACCAAGAACAACCCAAAAGCAAAAGGCTTAAGCTGCTTTCTTCCGAACCTGACTTGGTGAACCAACGTTTTGTCCATTCAAAGTTCTTCCGCCAAACAGTATGACAAATTTTTCAAAAAATGCAAGCAAAAAATAAATTTTGCTGTTTATAAAATATTTTGATAAATGTCATATAAGGGAAGTTTTCTGGACCATGCCGCTATTTTTGCGGGTAATCCTTCTTTGATTTTGGCCAATCCTTTTTTATCCGTAACGATAATGGATTGCAAGCAACCGGCGGCATTATAACGAACGGTTGTTTTGTCCTTTAATGATTCAAACAATGAATACCGTTTTTGCGGATTATAATGTCCGACACCTTTTTCGGTATATCGATATTCGTCCGTTGTTATGGTGTATTGGTAAATGTCTGTTTGGGTATTGTAAAATTCATCTGTGTTTGAATCAAAGAATGTGTGAGTAAAGTTTTTTGCGTAAAAGCGAACCGTTGCGGGCAAACGGCAAAATCCGTCATAAACTTCTGTGTAATATGAATGCGAAAATTCCAATATCTTGTTACCGTTATTGGAAAAGCATAAATTTGAAATAAAATTGTCCGTTTGGTCCAATTCAATGTGCGGATATTCGATAAAAAATTCTTTGATTAAATTTTGGGCATTGTTTCCTTCAATGCCAAAGTATTTACATATTTTTCCTAATGTTTCCGGTGTCAATTGCATAATAAAAAATCCTATGAAAAACAAATCAATGGCAACACTATACACCATAATTTTTTTTAAATCAAGAAAAATATAAAAATACTTGACAAAACAAATAAATTATGGTATAATACTGCATCAATTTAGCTTAAAAAGTAAGTTTGATACATAAAAAAAGGAGAGGAATATGCCGGAATTTACATTTTTAACAGAAAAACAAATTGGTGCTCTGGATGTAATGAAGCGTTATGGTACGAAGGTTGCTCAGACTGATTTGGCGAGCATATTGAGTGGCCATATGACTAATAGAGATGATCGTACTTCTGAAGGTGATTTAACTTGTACCTCTTGGTCCGCGTCTTTGAATGTCTATAG
>JAGBRF010000074.1 GCA_017632555.1 Alphaproteobacteria bacterium
GCAAGAAATGGTACAAAATTACGGTGTAACACGTATCAATTCATCAGTGAACGGAATTATGGGTCGTATCTTGTCCATAAAGCAACAAAAAGTACGCGAAACATTGGTTGAAATGTTGCGCAGATATGCTTCCGTTGATTTGGTTTCCGAAGGCGTTGTCATCATGCCGAACGGTTGGAAAGTTCGTTTTGACATCGGTCAATGCGCCAACATTCAAAGTCCGGAACAAAAATTATCCATGTTGTTCCAATCGAACATCTTATCAGCTGACCGGGCAGAAAGCAACATTGCTTTGGATACATCTTTTGGCGAAATCACTTCATTCCACACAGTTTATAACATGAACGATACATTGAACATTATTGCCGTAAAAGGAAAAGTTCTTAATCCGGAATGGGATGATCGCGTTGAATACATTATCACATTAAAACCGAAGTTGGTTCGTTTAATTAAGTAAAGGGATTGGGTAATGACAGACGAAAATAAAAGAACACCATTTAAAGCGCCTCCAATGCCGACAGGCAAAATTCAAGTGCCGACACACAAGCCGAGTGAGCAGCATTTTACACGCGTTTCAACCGGTGCCGCCGAGCAAAAACAAGTTGAAGGAACGCCTGTAAATGAAAATGCTTCCGCCACAAATCAAGAAGCTGTCGAAAATCCGTATGCAAACAATTTTGCTGCCGAATTAAACTTACCACCAAAGATTTTGCAAACAAAAGTTATGGGTTCAATTTTAATCGGTATTTTCTTTTTCGGGATTATGATGGGATGCGCTATGTCCGGCGGTAATGGTAAACAAGTCGTTCAAGGATTGGAAGACGTTGTTATAAATCCGCAAGTTAAAGCAAATCCCAAAGTACGCCGTTGCGGACGAACCGATCCTAATCGCGAATGCGTTTTATACATTATGAATTCTAAAAATTATGACCGTTTGGCTGAAGACTTCTTCCAAGAAGCACAGGACATCATCGGCGTTCAAAAATATTCAATTCAATTGAGCAATACGCGTTATGCAAATTCGCTAATTCAACCGGGCTGGATTGCACAAATTTACATTCCGGCACGTCACTGATTCTATCGTTCATGATAGATAGGGGAGAAAGTAAAGTCCTGTATTTATACGGGACTTTATTTATTTTGGGCACTTTTAATCGTTTAATATTCCTATCGCCATTATTATGTAATCTTTTGAAAAAATATGGACTTGTTTTTTAGTGGGGTAATGCTTACCTCGACAAAAGATTTCAGACAATAGGAGAGATAAAAATGAATTTGATTGCACAAAGAAACTCTGCCTTACGGCAAAAATGGGTCCATGTATTAAAAACAATGGCACCTTCGCAGGAATTAGCGGAATGTGAAGATTGGGATTGCGCTTTATTGGGATTGATTCAAACAGGGTCAATTAAACATTTATTTTTGGATTTGAACGTTTTGGGTATTTCTTGGCAACAACGGTGCAAAGAATTGTTATCTACACTGGAATATACAAAGTTGATATTGACCGCTGATGAAATCGACAAAAATGCGCTTATTCGATGTTTTGAACAAGGGCTTTGGAGTTATATTCCCAACGCTTCTTTGGAAAGATTGGGAAAACCCATTGTCAATTTGATTTTTAGTGGCGGACAATATTTTCCTTCTTTTTTGTTGACGTCAGATGACAACACCGAAAAGAAAAGCGAAGAGAAAAATTATATTCTGCCATCCGGTGAAAAATTGACCAAACGCCAACGTGAAGTTTTAAATTATTTGCAACAAGGGCTTTCGAACAAACAAATTGCCGGAAAAATGGATATATCCGAACCGACCGTCAAATTACATATTCACGGATTGTTTTATAAATTGGGGACAATGAACCGAACGCAAATTGTTTTAAAAGCCGCCGAATTGGGTTTTATTTAGGCACAAAAAAAGAGGGACTTTAAAAGCCCCTCTTCCTTTTACCAAACTGGTTGATATTATTTCAAAATCTTTGAAACAACACCGGCACCAACTGTGTGACCACCTTCACGAATAGCGAAGCGCAAGCCTTCTTCCATCGCAACAGGAGCAATCAATCTAACAGTCATCTTAATGTTGTCGCCCGGCATAACCATTTCTGTACCTTCCGGCAATTCAATTGTACCGGTAACGTCTGTTGTACGGAAATAGAATTGAGGACGATAGTTACTGAAGAACGGAGTATGACGTCCACCTTCTTCTTTTGTCAAAATGTAGCATTCAGCTGTGAATTCTGTATGCGGTGTGATTGAACCAGGAGCAGCCAAAACTTGACCACGTTCAACTTCTTCACGTTTTGTACCACGGAGCAATACACCGATGTTATCACCAGCTTCACCTTGATCCAACAATTTACGGAACATTTCAACACCGGTAACTGTTGTTTTTTGTGTCGGTTTAATACCAACGATTTCAACTTCATCACCAACGTGAATGACACCACGTTCAACACGACCTGTAACAACTGTACCACGGCCGGAGATGCTGAATACGTCTTCGATTGGCATCAAGAACGGTTTGTCCTTTGGACGATCCGGTTGAGGAATGTAAGAATCAACAGCATCCATCAATGCCAAAATTGATTTTTTACCTAATTCTTCATCGCCGCCTTCCAAAGCAACTTTTGCAGAACCTTTGATGATAGGAATTTCATCACCCGGGAATTGATAAGAACTCAACAATTCACGAATTTCCATTTCAACCAATTCCAACATTTCCGGATCATCAACTTGGTCACATTTGTTCATATAAACAACGATAGCAGGAAAACCTTCTTGACGTGCCAACAAAATGTGTTCACGTGTTTGAGGCATAGGACCATCAGCTGCAGACACAACGAAAA
>JAGBRF010000075.1 GCA_017632555.1 Alphaproteobacteria bacterium
AGATGAGGTGATGGGTCCCGCGGTCCCCGCACAGGCCGGTGTCGTGGAAGGCAGCGGCGGCGTAGACCATCTCCCGGTCGACGGGATAATGCGCCGCCAGGGCCAGCGCATCGCGGATCACGGAATCATCAAACGTTTGTGCGGCAAGGCTTTTTAAGCAACCCAGCACATATTCTTTGACGTTATAAATCGGGACAATTACAGATATTTTTGCCATTTTTCATTCTCCGTTTTTTTGAGGCATTATAGCGACAGTTTACAAAAAAGCAACGATTTTTTTCTTTACTTTCAATATTTTTTATATTAGCCTGGAAAAATGTTCTCTCAAACGTTTGAAATGTGGGCAAATGAAGATATATTGGCAATTATTTACGGCATTTTTTAAGGTTGGTCTGTTCACCTTTGGTGGCGGGTATGCGATGTTGCCGTTATTGCAAAAGGAAGTCGTCAGCCGTGGTTGGAGTACCGATGACGATATTTTGGATTACTATGCAATCGGGCAAGTGACCCCCGGTATTATTGCCGTCAATGTTTCGACTTTTGTCGGGTATAAGATAAAAGGTTGGCCGGGTGCAATTTGCACGATTTTGGGAATGGTTACTCCATCCGTTATCATCATTACGTTGTTTGCCAGCGGTTTGGCTTACCTGTGGGATTATGAAGCTGTCCGCCATGCTTTTGCCGGTATTCGTTTGGTCATTCCGGCTTTGATAGCGCCCGTTTTGGTGAAAATGTTAAAGAAAAGCATAATCGATAAATTCACCTTTTTGATTTTAGCATTTGCTTTTTTATTGAGCTTTTTCGAAGCTTTATCGTCCATTTACATTGTTATTTTATCCGCAATTTTGGGTTTAGCCTATAAGTCGGTGAAAAGGAAGCGGTCATGATTTACCTGACATTGCTTTACGAATTTTTCAAGATAGGGCTGTTTGCGGTCGGTGGCGGTTTGGCGACTATTCCGTTTTTGTTTGATTTGACGAACAAATTTGATTGGTTCACAAAGGAAGAATTGGTGTCGATGATCGCTTTATCGGAATCAACGCCGGGGCCGTTGGGTATCAATATGGCAACATTTGCGGGATTTCAAAGCGGTGGCATTTTGGGCGGAATAACGGCGACCATCGGATTGGTTATACCGGCATTTTTTGTGATTATTCTGATCAGCAAATTCTTTGACCGGTTCAAAGACAGCTTTTTTGTGCAATCGGCTTTTTACGGTTTGCGACCGGCGGTTTCGGTAATGATTTCCGTCTTTGTGATAAAGGTTTGCCGGATTATCATTGAATTGACACCGGACACCAGACGATTGGTAATATCGCTGGCTTTGTTTGTTTGCTACATTTTCTTGATTTTGCGATATAAACTTCACCCGATTTTCTTTATAGTTTTGGGCGCTGTTATGGGTATTTTGTTGGATTTATAAAAGGATTTTGAAATGACGGAACAAGTATATATTTTGAATGAAAAGGGCGAAGTTATCGGATTGGAAGACCGACCGAAAGTTCACGAAAACGGCACGCTTCACGCCGGCGTTCAATGTTGGTTGATGAACAGTCGCGGGCAAATTTTAATCCAACGCCGTTCCGCCACAAAGGCACAAAGCGCAAACAAATGGGATGTTTCCTTTGGCGGACATTGTACGCAAACGGACAATCCACACGGCATATATGTCGGCAACTTGATTAAAGAAGGATATGAAGAATTGGGCTTGACCATTGACGTTGATAAAATCGAAAAGTTGGGTGAGGCGCGTTATACTTCGCAATCCGGAAAGAACAGGGAAGTTTTAGCGGTTTACTTGACGATTGTGCCGGACAATCAACAGTTTGTTTTCCGGGATGGCGAAGTTTCCGATGTCAAATGGACAACCGTGACGGAATTAAAACGGAATATTTCGGAAAATCCGGCGGAATATACCAATCGTTTGCCGGCGGTGTGCTTGTTGGAATTTTATATGAAAAAGTGACGTTTTTCGCCCCTTTTGCAAAAAAAATAAAAATTTTTTCAAAAAGTGCTTGCAATTATTTTTTGATTGGTGTATAAATAGCCATACTTTTTGACGATGACCCCATCGTCTAGAGGCCTAGGACATCGCCCTTTCACGGCGGTAACAAGGGTTCGACTCCCTTTGGGGTCGCCAATTTAAGCCACCTTAACCGGTGGCTTTTTTAATGCCGATTTCCCGAACGAAAAAACATATTGACTTTTATTTTTGCCTTTCATACAATGGATTTGGGCAGGGTGGTGTCTGTCCAGAGGGTTAAGAGCCTCTGCAAGTTGCCAATGACACTTTGGCGTAAAAGCTTCCGGTCTATGCGACTGGAAGCGTGGTTGAATAAACCAGTATTCTGGTCAATAGACTACACTATTCTTGCAATAGCTCTTAAACTTCCAGTCACCTGAGACACCACAGGTGATTTTTTTTATACGGGAAATATGGAGATGAAAGCTGTCGGTAAAAAATTGGATTATGGTCGGATGATGTTGGAAATGCTGGGCGTACTGGCATTGGTCGGATTACTGACATTGGGATTTATATTTTACCAAAAAGCATTGTTGGCGGACCGTGTTAATCGGTTGCTTGGGGACGCACGTTTGGCGGGTTTGGTCGTGTTGGACGGTGTGTATAATAAATTGACGGTGAACGAAGAATTATCGTTAAAGGGACAATTTGAACAACAAACACCATACAATTTTTCAGCGTATTTGGAAGGCGAAGAATTAAAGACATTTGTTGTGTTGGCGGACGGTGTTCCGTATGATGTTTGCCGGGAAATAATCGATCGTCACCCGCAGTGGGCGGAAGAAATCATCGCCAATCGTTTGGAAAACAAATGTATCGCCGAAACGGATAATATTGTCGGCTTTTTCTATAATGACGAGCTGACAAA
>JAGBRF010000076.1 GCA_017632555.1 Alphaproteobacteria bacterium
ATCCTGCCGGTTATGTTTTCCATGATCTCCTGGGTTTTTCCGGGAGCGGTTTTCATGGCCTCCGAAAGGGCAAACATCTGGTTTTTCAGGTCATGCATGGTCTTGTTGCTGACCTTCTGCCTTTCGGCCAGTTCGCGGTAATTGGCGATCTGCCCTTCGGTCTGCTTCTGCATCAGGTGCATCCGGGCCTTTTCCTTTTCCTCCCGCTGCTGGTATTCCAGCAAGAAGAAAAGGCCGATGTTGGCGACGGTCAGGAGCAGCAGGGCGGCGACGGCATAATAGGTCAGGGTGGACGTTCCGTCCTGAAGCGTGTATTCACCCAGGGCAAAGGTCATGAGGAAGGTCAAATTGTCAACGGATTTACGCATCCGTTTAACGACCGCATTCAAGCTATTTTGGCATTAAGAAGTCAACAGGAAATCCCTCTTTGGACCAGCGAAGAATTAAAAACAGCCACTGGCGGAAAAGTTTATAAAACATTTATCGGTTATGGTGTTTCCATTGACACACGCACCATTCAACCGGGCGACATTTTCATTGCCTTGAAGGGTGAAAAAATTGACGGCCACAATTATGTTCAGGAAGCCTTGCGTAAAGGGGCTGTTGCCGCAATCGTCAGCCATGATGTTGATGATGTTATTCAAACGGAAAAATTATTCTTTGTCGTCAACACCGATGAAGCATTGGAAGATATGGCGCGCTATGCCGCACAAAATGCACACACTTTGAAAATCGGTATCACCGGCAGTTCGGGAAAAACGACAACAAAAGAAATGTTGGCATTGGCCTTAAAGGGATAAGGTACAGTCCACGCCACACAAGGTAACTTAAACAATCAGTGGGGTGTTCCGTTGACTTTGGCGCGTTTGTCCCGTCTGTCCGATTGGGCCATTATCGAAATGGGTATGAATCATACGGGTGAAATGGAATACTTGTCCTATTTGGTTAAACCGGATATTGCTTTGATTACCATGATCGGATCGGCTCATCACGAATTTTTCAAAGACTTGCAAGATATTGCCTCTGCAAAGGCCGAAATTTTCAAACACATGAACAAAGGCGGTGCCGTTTTCTTAAACAGAGATAACGACCAATTCGGTTTCTTGAAAGAAAAAGCTCAAGAAAATGAAATTGCGCATATTTATTCATTCGGAAGTGCAAAAGATTCAACCGTTCGTTTATTGAATTATCAAGCCGATGTAAACGGTTCAAAAGCAACCATTCAAATCAATGGTCAATTAAAAGTTTTGGAATTGCAAACAACCGGATTACACTTCATCCAAAATGCGTTGGGTGTTTTGGGTGTTGTATTGGCTTTGGGTGCTGATTTGGATAAAGCCATCGAAAACTTAAAAGAAATGAAACCGTTAAAGGGACGTGGTGCACATGTTGTTGCCGATATTGAAGATAAAAAAATAACATTTATTGACGACACTTATAATGCCAACCCCAGTTCCATGGCGGCATCTTTGAATGTTTTGGGAACGGTGACGGGACGCAAAATCGCCGTATTGGGTGATATGCTTGAATTGGGCGAAAAATCCGCCGAAATGCACGTTGCCTTAAAAGATCCGATTATTCAAAACAACATCGATTTGGTCTTTACGGTCGGCGATGAAATGAGAAAATTATATGATGCTCTGCCCAACAATAAAAAAGGCGTTGCAGTCAGAAGCGTTGATGAAGTAGTTCAACCGCTGTTGGAAAACTTAAAAGACGGCGACACCGTTTTATTAAAAGGTTCAAATGGTATGAAATTATTTACTTTGTTGGAGAAATTAAATGTTTAGTTGTTTTTTGCCTGATTGTATTTTGCAAAATTGTTTTTTGGCCCTTGTTGCCGGCTTTGTTTTTTGCTTTATCGGTATGCCGCATTTTATCAACTTGATGCATGCGTTAAAGCAAAGTCAACCCATTCGGGATGACGGTCCGCAAACACATTTACAAAAACAAGGAACACCAACAATGGGCGGTGTCGTTATATTGGCGTCCGTTTTGTTCAGTACTCTTTTATTTGCGCCGATTTCGGAAGGTGCCGTTTGGTTGTTGATTGGTGTTATGATGATAATGGGTTTATTGGGTTTTTATGATGACTACTTAAAATTAAAAAGCCGTTCATCAAAAGGCGTCACCGGACGCCAACGTTTATTTGCCGAATTTATGACCGGCACATTGGCGATTTTAGGCAGCATTTATTTAACACCGAACGAACTATCAACCGTTGTTCGTATCCCTTATCTGACAAGCGTTGTCATTCCGCTTGGCATTGTTTATGTTGCCTTTGCGGCGGTTGTTTTTACGGGGACAACAAATGCGGTGAACTTGACGGACGGATTAGACGGATTGGTCAGCGTACCGTTGATGATTGCTTTCTTCTGTTTCGGTTTATTCGGATTCATTTCATCGGATTTGGAATTAAGCCGTTCGTTTGATTTATTTTACTTGCCGCACGTCAAAGGTGTTTGTGTTTTTGCGGCGGCCTGTATCGGTGCTTTGGGGGCATTTTTATGCTACAACAAAAAACCGGCAAAAATTTTCATGGGCGATGTCGGTGCTTTGGGATTGGGTGCCGCTTTGGGTATGATTGCAATTATCACACGGCAAGAAATTTTATTGGCGGTTATCGGCGCTTTGTTTGTTATCGAAGCCTTATCGGATATGATCCAAGTCGGTTCATACAAATATCGTCATAAACGCGTTTTTTTAATGGCTCCGATTCATCATCATTTTGAAAAAATGGGTTGGAGTGAGGTAAAAGTTGTTCGCAGCTTTTGGGCTTTTGCATTTATTATGGGATTGATTGGTTTGGCAAGTTTATTATGACGATTAGGAAAGAATATCTGAAAATAAAATCTTTTTTTGTCGAATGGGCCAGAACGCTTGACAGAGGTTTGTTATGGGCTATTTTGGCACTGATTATTTGCGGTATATTCTTGACATTTTCAGCATCCCCGGCCGTTGCCGAACGCGTAATTAAAACAAAAGACACTTTCTATTTTGTCAAAAAGCAACTGTTCTTTTTGTTCCCGTCCGTCTTGTTGATGTTCGGCGTTTCTATGCTGTCCCCGAAACACGTCAGACGGTTTTCCTTTTTGATTTTCGTATCATTTTTTATTCTACTGATTTGCACATTGCTTTTCGGAACCGAAGTAAAAGGTGCAAAACGGTGGCTTTATTTCCCCGGTTTTTCCATTCAACCGTCTGAATTTATCAAGCCGGCATTCGCCGTTGTTTGCGCTTGGATTTTTGCTTCCGGTCGTTTGATAAAAGGCTTTCCCGGTATTCCCATCGCCGGTTTAATTTATGCGGCGGTTATTTCGTTATTGTTATTGCAACCGGACTTTGGTATGTCCATCACAATTTCGGCCATTTGGGGTTCTCAATTATTCTTGGCGGGCATTTCTTTTTGGTGGATTATTTTGCTGTCTTTGGGTGCGTTGGGCGGTGTGGGTGCGGCCTACAAACTATTACCGCATGTTCAAAGCCGTATCAACCGTTTTTTGAATCCGGAAAGCGGTGGCGATTCATTCCAAGTGGATACGTCATTGAATGCGCTTCATAATGCCGGTTGGTTCGGACGCGGTCCCGGTGAAGGCATTATTAAAAGCAAATTGCCCGATGCTCACACGGATTTTATTTTAGCGGTTGCCGCAGAAGAATATGGTTTTTTGATGAGTATATTCGTTGTTGCCTTGTTTGCCTTTATTGTGTTCCGGGGCTTTTACATCATGAGTAAAGAAAAAAATTTGTTTAATATGCTCGCCGTGGCTGGACTTTTGACTCAATTTGGTGTACAAGCATTTATAAATATGGCATCAACGCTGGATTTGATTCCGACAAAAGGTATGACGTTACCTTTCATTTCTTATGGTGGTTCGTCTTTGCTTTCTTTGGCTTTCGGATTAGGCGTTATTTTGTCGTTGACACGCAGACACCCAACACAGGGAGGATTAGAATGAAGAAAAATTTGATTGTATTGACAACGGGCGGAACAGGCGGACACATTTTCCCCGCCGAAGCAGTTGCTTCTTATTTGGTCAAACAAAAAGATTATAAATTGGCATTTATCACGGATAAACGTATTCAAAAAAGAATTTCGGGAACTTTGGCAACTTTGCCGGTTTACTATATTTGCGCTTCTTCCATTACAGGCCGTGGATTTTTCGGAAAAGTAAAAGCCGCTTTCAAATTGGCCTATGGCACATTACAAGCCGTACGTGTTTTGATAAAATTACGTCCGCGTTTGGTTGTCGGATTCGGCGGATATGCTTCTGTACCTGCTGTTTTGGCGGCACAATTTTTGCATATTCCGGTTGCTTTACATGAACAAAATGCCGTTTTGGGCAGAGCCAATCGCCTGTTGGCACGCCGGACTTGTTTAATTGCAACAACATTTACGCCGACAAAACAAATCCCGCAAGGTGCAAAAACCATTCAAACGGGTATGCCGGTTCGTCCGCAAATTATTGCAAAAGCCAACACACCCTATCCGACAGATACGGAAGAATTCCGCTTATTCATTATGGGTGGCAGTCAAGGGGCAAGAGCTTTTTCGGATATTTTACCAAAGGCGTTGGTCGCTTTATCCCCCGAATTAAAAGCGAAGTTGGTTTTAACACAACAAGTGCGTGCGGAAGATATGGATCGTGTTCAGGAAGAATACAGAAACTCTGGTATCAAATCAATCAACTTATCGCCGTTTTTTGATAACGTGCCGGAAATTTTATCCGATGCACATTTGGTTATTTCTCGTTCGGGTGCTTCCAGCTTGGCCGAATTTTCAATGTTGGGTCGCCCTGCTTTGTTGATTCCGTTGCCCACAGCGGCAGACGATCACCAAACCGCCAACGCACGTATTTGGACAGCAGACGGCGCCGGTTGGTTGATGGTTGAAAAAGAAACAACACCGGAAGTTATCACAGAACGTTTAACTTCTTTGATGGAAAATCCGACTGTTTTGACGAATGCGGCACAATGCGCATTAAACACAAACCCCAAAATCAGTGCGGACAAAGCTTTGGCTGATGCGATTACGGATATTTTAAAGGAAAAAGCCAAATGATTTATTTTAAGGATAAACTGATTCATTTTATCGGTATCGGTGGTATTGGAATGAGTGCCATCGCAGAAGACCTGCAAGCTATGGGCATTCGTGTTCAAGGTTCAAATGATGTTGAAAATGACAGCACCAGACGTTTGAAAAAACGCGGTATTCCCGTTTTTATCGGACAAAAAGATCCTTCTGTTTTAAACAATGTTGATGTAGTTATTATTTCATCGGCAATTCATTCGGACAACGTGGAATTACAAGAAGCAACTCGAAGGGGTTTGCCAATCGGACATCGTGCCGAAATGTTGGCTCAACTGATGCGTTATAAACAAGGCATTGCCGTTGCCGGCACACACGGGAAAACAACGACTTCGTCCATGGTTTCACATTTGATGATAACGGGTGGTTTTGCGCCTTCTTGTATTATCGGCGGGTTGATGAATAATTATCAAACAAACAGTATTCTTGGCAAATCCGATTGGATGGTTGTTGAAGCTGACGAATCTGATGGCAGTTTTTTGCGTTTGAATAAAACCGTATCCGTTGTCACCAGTATGGACCCGGAACATTTGGATTATTACGGTTCCGTTGAAAAAATGAATTTGGCTTATTTACACTTTTTGCAAACAACTTCTTTTTACGGGTTCTGTGTCGTTTGTACCGATCATCCCGTTGTAAAAGAAACCGTGCAAAATGTTAAAAATCGCCACATCATTTCTTACGGATTAAACGATGATGCTTTCATTAAAGCCACCAACATTCAAATAAAAGCAGACGAAATTCATTTTGACATCGTCAAAGGCGATATTGTTTATCCCGATTTTGTTTTGCACATGTTCGGACGGCACAATGTATTGAACGCTTTGGCGGCTTTTGCCATTGTTGATGAATTGGGAATGCCCATCGATAAAATCCGTGCCGGATTGGCTTCATTTGAGGGTGTTCAAAGACGTTTCACAAAACGCGGTGAAGTGGACGGTATTTTAATTTATGATGATTATGCCCACCACCCCGAAGAAATCAAAGCAACTTTAAGGGCGGCAAAAGAAGCTATTCCAAACAATAAGGTTATTGCCATTTTCCAACCGCACCGTTATTCGCGTCTTTCCGATTTAATGGGTGAATTTACACAAGCGTTTAACAATGCGGATATTTTATTGGTGACTGATGTTTATCCGGCCGGTGAAAAACCCATAAAAAACATCGATAAAGAAAATTTCATTAAAAAAGTTATTCATCAAAATGCTATGGCCCTTAAAGATGAAAATGATATGGTCAATAAAATAGCCGACATGGCATCACCCGGTGATTTGGTTATCGGTCTTGGCGCAGGCAGTATTTCAAGTTGGATAAAGGCTTTGCCTGAAAATTTAAAACAAAGGAAGGATAAAAATGTTCTTTAACATCTTTCAAAAGTTATTTTCAAAACATATCCATTTTGTTTTTCCGCCAACGAAAGCAGAAATTAAAACAAACGTCCCTTTATCCAAAAAAACTTGGATGGGTGTAGGTGGTAATGCCGAATTTTATTTTGAACCGTTAGATGAAAAAGATTTATGCAACTTCATTAAAAACAAACCGGAAATTCCTATGCTGATTTTGGGCGGTGGATCCAATATCATCGTGCGTGATGGCGGTGTGCCGGGAATTACCATTCATTTGGGAAAAACGTTTGCAAATGTGACAAAAGACGGTGACCACATCATTTGCGGTGCCGGATTATTGAATATGGATTTATCACGTTTCGCACAAAAAAACGGATTATCCGGATTTGAATTTTTATGCGGTATTCCGGGAACAGTCGGAGGCGCTTTACGTATGAACGCCGGCGCTTACGGTTCCGAAATCAAAGATGTTTTGGTTTCCGTCCGCGTAGTGGACAGTTCGGGACAAATTCAAGAAATGACACCTCAATCCGATTTTTTCAAATATCGTGAAAATGCTTTGCCGGACGATTGGATTTTTATCGGTGCAACATTCAAAGGAACACCCGAAAATCCCGAAAAAATAGCCGCAACGATGCAAAAATTCAAAGAAAAAAGAGAGGCTTCTCAACCCATGGGCGTTAAAACTTGCGGTTCCACATTCAAAAATCCGATTGGTTTGACCGCATGGTCTTTAATTGAAAAAGCCGGTTGCCGTGATTTGAAAAAAGGTGATGCTTGTATTTCATCAAAACACGCCAACTTTTTAATCAACAACGGCAAAGCGTCTTGTGATGATGTGGAAGGGTTGGGCGAAGAAATACGCAAACGCGTTTATGATAAATGCGGTGTTATGTTGGAATGGGAAGTTAAACGGGTCGGATTACCCAAACAACCGGAGGATGATTAAATGAAAAAAGTTGTTGTTTTGGCTTATGGTGTATCAAGTGAAAAAGAAGTTTCTATGCAAAGCGGACAAGGTGTTTTTGATGCTTTGTTAAAAAAAGGATATGATGCTCATTTGGTCAAAGTAACAGATGATGTTTTATCTTTGGTTCAAACATTACAACAAATTAAACCGGACGTTGTTTTTAATGCGCTTCATGGTCGATTCGGTGAAGACGGAAACATTCAAGGATTATTAAACTTGATGGGTATTCCATACACGCATTCGGGTGTTTTGGCTTCTGCTCTTGGTATGGATAAACACTATGCAAAGATATTGTTTGAATTGGCGGGTATTCCCGTAGCACCGGAAAAACTTGTGACTCTGTATGATTTCAAAAAGGGAAACACATTGCCTTTCCCCTATGTCATAAAGCCACTCAACGAAGGTTCGACATTGGGTGTTCACATTATCGAAAACGCCGACCAAGAAAAAACATTGATTGACACTTGGCCGTTTGGCGGAGCTGTGGTAATGATGGAAGCGTATATTCCCGGACGTGAAATGACCGTCAGCGTTTTGAACGGAAAAGCGTTGGGTGTAACGGAAATATGTCCGCACACCGGATTTTATGACTATAAAAATAAATACACAGCCAACTGCACGGATCATTTAGTGCCGGCTCCCGTTCCGGAAAAGTATGCTGATTTGATGAAAAAATATGCCGAAAAAGCGCATCAAATTTTGGGGTGCCGGGGTGTCAGCCGGACGGATTTCCGCTATGATGACGTGACGAATCCGTCAAAAGTTCATATCGTTGCTTTGGAAATAAATACCCAACCCGGAATGACAAACTTATCTTTATTACCGGAAAGCGCAAAATATGCTGGTATTTCTTATGAAGATTTGGTATCTTTGTTAGTAGAGGAAGCCGTATGCGACAAATAAAGAAGACAAAAACATCAAAATCTTTTTCATTTCGTACGTTTTTACATCACGTATGGGTCAGTTTTTTGATTGTGATGATTTGCGCTTTTATCGGCATAAATGTTTGGGCATACTATACGGGTTTTTGGGCAAAAAAATGGGACGGTTTAACACAAAGCGTTCATAATGGTTTGGTCGATGCCGGATTTACATTAAACGAAGTTTTAATCACCGGACGCAATCGCACGTCCATGGGTGACATTTGCAAAATTTTCAACATCCCGCACGAATCCGATAATTGCTTGACTATTCAAAAAGATACTTTGATTACAACTTTGGATATTCAAGGCATACAAGAAAAATTCAGAAACTTGCCTTGGGTAAAAGACGTTACCGTTCGCCGTCAATTACCGGATATTTTACATATTGATTTGACCGAACGTAAACCGATAGCTTTGTGGCAAAAAAACAATATGTATTATCCGTTGGACGAACAAGGACAAGTCGTCAAAGAAAATTGTCCGGAATGTATTGAATATTTGTTGTTGATTGTCGGAAATAACGCACCGAAACAAGCCCCCGACTTAATTAAAAACTTAAACAAACACGAATATATTTATAATCGATTGATGTCGGCAAAATGGGTTGATAACAGACGTTGGAATTTATACATTGATGATATAGACAAAGGCAAAATCGTTTTGTTACCCGATTCGGATTTGGACGAATCTTTAACTCGATTGGAAAAATTGCAAAACGAAAAAGGTGTATTGGATAAACAAATTGAACAATTGGATTTACGTTTTGATGACCGTGTCATTATTAAAGCAAACGGAAAAGAAGCGATAACCTCTGCAAAAAAGGAGGGTAAATAATGGCCAATAATTTAATCAAAAACGGATATGTTACGGCGTTGGATATCGGATCGGGCAAAATTTGCTGTATGATTGCAAAAGTTTCCGATGATAACATTCACATTGTCGGTATGGGTTGTGCGCAGGCTATGGGTATCAAAAACGGCGTTATTGTCAATTTTGCACAAGCGGCCAGTTCTATTCAAGATGCCATTATTGAAGCGGAAGGAAGAGCCAAAAAACGTGTTGAATCCGTTATTGTCAATGTATCTTCTCCGCAATTAAAATCCATTTATGTTTCTGCGGAAATTACCATTCCCGATACACGTGTTATTATTCCGTCCGATGTTCGAAAAGTTATTGACACAGCTTTGGCAAAAGTTGATTTGAAAGAAATGGAAATCATTCACCAAATCCCCATTTCTTACACTTTGGACGGCATGTCGGATATAGAAGATGAACCGACCGGCCTTTCCGGAAAAACGTTGGGTGTAACTTTGCATTTGATAACGGTTCCTTTAACACAAATCCGCAATTTGTCTATGGCGTTGGAACGTTGCCATGTTTGGATTGCGGCCAAAGTTGCTACACCGTATGCGTCCGCCCTGTCCGTCTTATCCCAAAGCGAAAAAGACAACGGAACAACATTGATTGATATTGGCAGTGGTGTTGCTTCAATGGCTATTTTTTCAAACGGATTTATTCGTTATGCGGCCATTTTGCCATTGGGCGGAAACTTGATAACAAAAGACATTTCTTATGTTCTTAAAACCCCGTTAAAAGATGCGGAACGTGCCAAAACGTTGAACGGTTGCGCTTTTGTTTCTGCCAGTGATGAAAAAGCCACCGTCACATTGCCTTTAATTGGGGAAGAAGACGAGGCCGCTTCAACAACTATCACGCGCAAAACATTGATTTCCATCATATTGGCAAGAATCGAACAAATTTTTGATTTCTTGAAAATGTATTTATTAGAACAGGAAAAAGACGATTTTGCGACTCGAAGAATCGTTTTATGTGGTGGTTTCAGCTTGACCGCCGGTATCAGAGAGAAAGCAAATTCATTTTTAGATGCACAAGTTCGATGTGGAAAACCCATATACATCAAAGGGTTATCGGAAATGTTGCCTATGACAACGATGTCAACTGCAATTGGGCTATTGCTTTATGCCGTCAATCATCGTATACAGAAAGAAGATAAAAAAATTAAACAACAAAACAAAAAAGATAATTGGATTAAAAAGGTGTTCAAGTGGATAATACAGAATTTTTAATTACAGTTCCTGAAATGGATCACAAAAGTAATGATTTAAACATTGGCTTGCCGGAAGTCGTTCCTGAAATTTTAATGACTCCGAACATTTGTGTTATCGGTGTCGGCGGTGCCGGCGGTAATGCAATCAACAATATGATTGAATCTGGTTTAACGGGAACACGGTTTGTTGTGGCAAACACAGATGCTCAAGTCATGGCAAAATCACTGACACATGAAAGAATCCAATTGGGTGCCGCTATTACACAGGGGTTGGGTGCCGGCTCGAATCCCGAAATCGGAAAAGCCGCCGCCGAAGAAAGTGCCGAAAAAATTAAAGAAGCACTGCAAGGTGTCAATTTGCTGTTTATCGCCGCCGGTATGGGGGGCGGAACGGGAACGGGTGCGTCCCCGGTTGTTGCTAAAATAGCAAAAGATATGGGTATTTTAACGGTTGGCGTTGTGACAAAACCTTTCCGTATGGAAGGCAATAAAAGAACACGTGTTGCCGAAGCCGGTATTCAAGAATTATCAAAATACGTTGATACTTTAATCACTATTCCGAATCAAAATTTATTCTTGATTGCCAAACCGCAAACAACAATTAAAGAAGCATTCAAAATGGCCGATGATATTTTGTATCAAGGCGTTAAATCCATTACCGATTTGATGATTACCACAATGGAAATTCACGTTGACTTTGCGGACTTTAAGACCGTAACACAAGGTATGGGTAAAGCCATTATGGGTTCGGGTGAAGCCAGTGGCGAAAACAGAGCTTTGGAAGCCACTGAAAAGGCAATTGTCAATCCGTTGTTGGACGTATCCATGAAGGGTGCAAAAGGTGTTTTAATCAGCTTGTCCGGTAAAGATATTTCCTTGACGGAAGCAGAAGAAGCAACAGAAAGGATTCGCCAGGAAGTTGATGAAGATGCCAATATCATCTTTGGTATTTGCTTGGACGAAAATTTGGGCGACAAGATTCGCGTATCCGTAGTTGCTACCGGTTTGGAACAAAACAAAGAACCGCAAACACCGGAAACAACACACATGTTGGACGAAAATGAACCGGTTATCATAACACCGAACAAGCCGGAAGAAAAACAAGAATGGACTTTGACCAGTCCGGAAAATCCGCCACTGATAATCGTTCCCGCCGCACATGAAGAACAACATATTCAGCAAACGGAAGAAGCGGACGAAGAAATAAAATCGGATTATCCTTTACCGCCGGAAGAAACTTTTATTCCTGTGGCACCGGTTGAAGCCGCCATTGACGAAGAAGAATTGGAAAAACAAAGTGCCGAACCGGAAGATTCTTTTGTTACGTTGGTGACTTCTTTATCCGAAGAAAAAGATGGCGGAGAAGAAAAAAAGGAAATGTCCGTTTCCACTGACGCACCGCAACAACAGAAAGAAAAAAAGCATGGTTTTTGGGGTGACGGTTTCTTCCCGGGTTTCTGGGGTGAAAAAAATTTGGTTGAAAAAAGCAAAAAACGTTTAAAAACCGAAGAAGCCGCAATGGAACGTAAAATCCCGCAATTGCCTGATGAAGAAGAATTGAACATTCCGGCTTTCTTACGCCGTTAAAGAAAAAAGATGAGTCAGGAAGTCTTAAAAAGTCGTCAGTTGGCATTAAATATCTTATCGCATGTTTTGCACCAAAAGCAAAATTTAGATGATGTATTTGATAAAGAAACAACCGCTTTGAAAGACAATCGCGAAAAAGCATTTATTCGTATGTTGGTGACAACCGCTTTACGCCGGTTGGGACAAATTGATTTTATCTTAAAACAATTATTGGAAAAGCCTTTGCCCGCAAAAGCCAATGCTGTTTATGATATTTTGCGTTTAGCCGTATGCCAAATTTTATTTATGCAAGTTCCGCAACACGCCGCCGTTTCAACCGCTGTGGATTTGGCAAAAACACCTCGACTTTCTTTTTACACAAAACTGATAAACGGAACTTTGAGAAACTTATGCAGAAACATTGAAAAATTTCAAAATGTATCCGAAGAATTAAACACACCCGAATGGTTATTGAACAGTTGGATTAAAGCTTATGGAAAAACGGTAGCGCACAAAATTGCACTGGCCAATTTAACGCAACCCGCAACATTTGTCAGTGTCAAAGAAAATCCGTCTTTCTGGGCCGAAAAATTAAACGGAAAAGTCAATGAAACGGATTCTGTCGAATTACCGGAAAATGCCTATATTCCCGATTTGGACGGTTTTTCGGACGGTGCTTGGTGGGTTCAAGATGCCGCCGCCGCTATACCCGTTTTGCTTTTTGATAATTTGAAAGGTAAAAAAGTTGCCGACTTTTGCGCCGCACCCGGTGGTAAAACGGCCGGGCTGATTACAAAAGGCGCCATTGTCGATGCTTTTGATATATCCGAAAAGCGTATGAAAAGGGTTAAAGAAAACTTGGATCGTTTGCATTACAAAGCAAACTTGATTGTTCAAGATGCCAACAAAATTGACGGCAAAGAAATTTATGATGCCATTTTGATTGATGCCCCCTGCTCGGCTACGGGAACGATTCGCCGTCACCCCGATTTATATTTTCATCGAACAGCAGACGATATTAAAAAATTAAATCAAGCTCAATTGAAATTGTTAAAAACGGCGCACCGATTATTAAAGAAAAAAGGACAAGTCGTTTATTGCACCTGCTCTTTACAAAAAGAAGAAGGTGAATCCGTTATTGAACAAGTTCGTGATTTATTCAAAGTATGCCCTGTACAAAATCCGAAATTAAAACCCTATATTCAAGAAAACGGCTTTATTCGAACATTTCCGTTTCAAAATAAAGATGGTTTTTTTATGGCTTTACTGGAAAAAATTTAGTTGTCATTCAAAATTTTTCGGTATAAACTAAATTTTAATGAAAATAAAGGAGATATAAAATGAAAAAAGTTGCTTTGTTTGCTTTATGTTTATTGGCTGTTTCCAGTGTTGCCAATGCAGCTGACCGCAAATTGTTGGGCTCTTTCGGTGATTGGACAGCTTATAAAATGAAAGAAAACGGTGCTTCTTTGTGCTATATGGCATCTACTCCGATAAGTTCAGAAGGTAAATACAAAAAACGTGGCGAAGTTTTTTTAATCGTTGCGCACAGACCAAAAGAAAAAGCCTTTAACGTGTTCAGTTTAACCGCCGGATATAACTATAAAAAAGGTTCTGTTGCCAAAGTTCAGGTTGATAAAAAATCGGCTGTCGAATTATTCACACATGAAGATACGGCTTGGGCAAACAGTTCCGCCGATGACGCAAAACTTTATGCTTTGATGAAAGCCGGTGATAAAGCTGTTGTCACGGGCAAATCTTCGTTGGGAAACACAACCGTGGATACTTTTTCATTAAAAGGATTCACAAAAGCAGCCAATGAAATTGATAAGGCTTGCGGTAAAAAATAAAATGCAGGATTTAGTCGGCTTATCCAAAGAACAACTAACCGCCCTTTTATCCGAAATGGGTGAAAAATCTTTTCGGGCAAAACAACTATGGCAATGGATTTATAACAAAGGGGAACGCGATTTTTTCAAAATGTCGTCCTTATCAAAGACGATGCAAGAAAAAATGGCAAAAGATTTTATTGTGTCACGTCCCGAAGTCGTTGTTGAAAAAAATTCGGCTGACGGCACACGAAAATGGTTGTTTCGCTTTGCGGACGGGCAACAGGTTGAAACCGTTTATATTCCCGAAGAAGATCGCGGGGCCGTTTGTTTATCGACCCAAGTCGGTTGCTTGATGGGGTGTAAATTTTGTCACACCGGTACTCAAAAAATGAAACGCAACTTGACCGCCGGTGAAATTGTGGGGCAATTTATGGCCGCACGCGACAGTTATGGCGAATGGCCGACTCCGGCAAATGAAACACGCTTTTTATCAAACGTAGTCGTTATGGGTATGGGCGAACCGCTGATGAACTATGATAATATGGTGCAAGCTATGCGAATCCTGATGGACGGCGAAGGAATTGCTTTATCCAAACGCCGAATTACCGTTTCGACATGCGGTATTGCCGACAAAATTCCGAATTTAGCAACGGATTTGGGTGTCAAATTGGCCATCAGCCTGCACGCTCCGAACGACTCCATTCGCAACCAAATTATGCCTATCAACAAAAAATATCCGTTGAAAATGTTGATTGACGCTGGCAAAGAATATCAAGCCCGCTTGCCACATCGTCAATATATCACTATGGAATATGTTTTATTGAAAGACGTAAACGACTCCATCGAAAATGCCAAAGAATTGATTGAATTAGTCAAAGGATTGGAAGTTAAATTCAACTTGATTCCTTTTAATCCGTGGATTGGAAGCCCGTTTGAACCGTCTTCAAACAATCAAATTCATCGTTTTGCCAAAGTGTTGGAAGACGCCTATTTAGCGGCTCCGATACGTGTTTCACGGGGGCAAGACATCATGGCGGCTTGCGGTCAATTAAAATCGGCCATGCAAAAAGGCAAAGAATCTTTAAAAAATTAAAAAATTTTTACTTTTTGTTAAGAATTACTCTTATATTCTGCCAGTTAGGAAGATTATATTGCCATAGGCGATAATTTTTCTTGCATTTTAAAATGTAGTATGATAACTTCAAAATTGGTCGAAAAACCAATAAATATAAAAAAGAAAGGAAAAATAAAAATGAAAAATGAATATGGTCGTTCAATGATCGAAATGTTGGGTGTATTGGCAATTATCGGTGTATTGTCAATCGGTGGTTTGGCTGGTTACACAATGGCTATGAACCGTCATCGTGCAAACCAAATTTTGGACTATGTATCTCGTTGCGCTGTTGCTGCTCAAACAAAAGGTGACGGATACTTCATTGGTCAATACACATACAGCATGGATGCTCAAGGTAAC
>JAGBRF010000077.1 GCA_017632555.1 Alphaproteobacteria bacterium
GTTCAACAAAGTGACACAGGTAGCAGTTCCGCCACATTAAAAGGAACAATGACAGCAGAAGGTGCTGCTTTTGGTATTTCAAACTCTGGAACTATTACCAACGAAGCCGATTTGACTGTTAAAGGTGGTATTGAAAACGAAGGAACTTTTGTCAACAACGCAACTATCGTTTCCGATAATTCTCTTTACAATGGTGATGATGGCGTATTCACAAACAACGGTGGATTGACCATCTCTGACGTAGAAGATACAGCTATTTTCAATACAGGTGTTATTGCCTCCGGTGAAAATTCTACATACACATTGAAAAACAATGGAGGAGAAGGCGTTGATGGTGGTGCTATTTACAACGAAGGATCTGTCACATTAGGTGATGGTGTCGTATTGGAAGGTAACAAAGCCGATAATGGTGGTGCTATTTTCAATAAAGGTACTTTGACTATCGGTGATAACGCAACATTCTTAAACAACGACTTGGTTGCAGATTCCGGTGATGGTGCCGACATTTACAACAATGGTGGATCTCTTGTTATCGGAGATGGTTTGACAGTGACACACACTGGTGACCATGTTGGTGACTGCGACATCTATTCAGACAATGGCGGTTCCGTTGAAATCGGTGACAACGCCACATTCAATGGTGGCGGTGATGCTATCGTGACAACAGGACCAACAGCAAACAGAGCAACATTGACTATTGGTGACAATTCAAGTTTCAAAAACTTTGATGATGCCGCTATTATTGCTTGGAGCAATACAGATGCCACAATCGGTAAAAATGCTACATTCGACAACACAGGTCTTGCAATTCAAAACTCTCGTAACAGTTCGACAACTGTTGACGATGGTTTTGTTGTCAAAAACGCCGGTAATGAAAACTGGGGTGCTGTATTGAACAGAGCCAATGATGGTGGTGACGGCACAACAACTTTGGAATTCTTGGGTAAAGCAACATTCAAAGATAACACAAACTCTGCCTTGTATCAAAGATTGGGTGCTATCGCAACATTTGATGGCGAAACAACCTTTGAAAACAACTCAACAACAGGCAATGGTGGTGCTATCAGAAACGTTGACGGAACAAGCACATATCATTCAACTGTGACATTCAATGATAAAGTTACATTTACCGATAACTCCGCTGCACAAGGTGGCGCTATTTACAATGATGTAAACGGTGATATAACATTTAAAGATGATGCTACATTCTCTAACAATACAGACGGTACTGGTGCTAATGATATCTACAACAAAGGTACAATCAACTTGACTGCCGGTGCAGATGAAACTTTAACGTTGACTTTGGACGGTGGTATTGATGGTAATGGTACAATCAACGTAAACGGTGCAGGTACAGCCGCTATCGATGGTAAAGTAAAAGGTCAAACAGTTGCTGTTTCAACCGGTGAATTACACTTGAAGAACGGTGCTGCTGACGGTTCCAACTTGGAAGGTTCAACAGTTACGGTTGCTTCCGGTGCGACAATCAACACAATTGATGAAACCATCAATGATTACTTGACAGACGACAAAGTTGTTTTGGCAAGTGGTGCAAACATTAAAGGTGATATCGATTTCGAAGGTGGTAAAGCCGATACATACGCTGCTTCCGGTTCAGTCAACTACAAAGTCGGTAACTTAGTTGGCGCTGTCGGTAAAGGCGAAAAGTTGATTCAAGTTGCTTCCGATGGAACAACAGTCAACAAAGATGGCGCATACGCTTGGTTCAACGCCGCTGACGGTTTGGTTTTGGAATCTTCCGGCAATGCCGATGGTAAAGTCAAAATTACCGGTTTGGCCGGTGGTATTGAAGAAGCCGCAGATGCTTCTGCTTCAGTTCCGACTATCGATTACGACTTTACAACAGACGAATCGATCAACACACCAAAAGCTTTCCAAGATAACTTCAACTTGAATGGTGACGGTGCATCCACATTGACTTTGAATGCTGACGTAACGGTTACATCAGGTGCTGTTTTGAACGCAAACGATATGATCTTTGATGGTACCGGAACAATGAAGACAGCTCGCGGTTCTGAAACACACGTCAAAGATTCAGAATTCTTTGTCGATATCGAAAACAATGGTGTTTGGGTTTCCGACCCGACTACATATTGGGGAACAGTTACAAACAACACAACTGCTTCTTATGACAACGATACATTTGAAACAACGTCAGCTTTGGTCAACAATGACACAGCTTACTTTGAAAATGACGTGACATTCAAAGGTACAAGCATTACCGGTCAAGGTGATTTATACTTGGCAAGTGGTACAACTGCTTTCCAAACAACCGGTGGTACAATAAACGACAACGACATTTACTTGGCAAGTGGTGCTAAGTTCAGTGGTAAGATTGTCGGCGGTTCATTCGATTCGCTGAACAATGCTATCGATACCGGTTTGGGCACTATCGAAAATGCCGACTTGTATATCGATGCAAACTTAAGCGGAACAGGTACAGCTGATGCTTTTGCCGGTACAGATGGTTCAACAATCAAAGAAATCATCATCTTGGGTAATGATTACAATGCAGGAACCGATGAATTGAAGATCGCTGTTGGTGGTGCAACTCTTGACAGCAATGTCGCTATCTATGGTGCAAATTACTACACCAGCGTGACAAAAGATTCTTCAGGAAACTTGGTATTCAGCGATAAGTTGATCAATACATCAACTCTCCGCGGTACTGGTGACGGTTCAACAACATTCGTTGGTGATGTTGTCATCGGTGATAAAGCCGACACAACAACAATCGGTACTACTTCAGGCTTCCTTGAAACAAACGATACATACGAATATGCTCGTATAGTTTCAGCAGATGATGATGATGTAACAAGACTTGCAAAAGTCACTGTTACAGGTGATGATTACTTAACTGACGATGTCACTGCAACTTTGTATGCACAAGATACATCATCTAAGGTAGCACAAGTTGAAGTCAATGCTACAGATGAACAAGTTACAGTCACAGCGGCTAACGGCTTGGTAATCACTGATGATGGTACAAACACTGCTACATTGACAGCTACTTCAACAGGTCTGAAACTTGATGGTGAAAAGGTTTTAGCTGGTGAAGCTGATACTTACACACCGGGCGTTGATGATGTAACGACTTACGTTGGAGCAAATGCTGCAAAATATGCTAATGTCGGAACAACAGCCGCTATAATCGGTGATGTAATGGCTGAAAAAGAAAGTTGGGCAAGTAAAGAATTCGGTTACAATGTAACAACAACCGATGCCAATACAGTCCTGACAGCTGCCGGATATTCAGATCAAAATGGCGACAGCAAAGTCGGTTTCTTGGATGCATTCACAGAAATTAAAACAGATACGACTGTAACGACTGCTGGAACTTATATTGCAACCGGTTCAGATGTTGCTGGTAACTTAGGTGCTTTGGATACAGCATTGGATGATACAGCTACAATTTTGGGACCAGCTCAAACAACAGCTGCTACAACAGGTTTGTTGGTTGGTGAAACAATCGGTAACAGCATTAACGTTGTTGACGCAGTTGACACATTGGCTAAAAATGCTGTCAGCTTGTCTGCTGATAACACATTCACCGGTTTGAATACATTCAAAAATGACGGTGGTATTGCTATCCAAGACAGCACAGGTGCTAACTCAACACGTTTGAAAGCAACTGCCGATGGTTTGAGTGTTGACCGTAACGTGGAAGCAACAGGCTTCAAGATTGCTGGTCAAGCTCCGGTTGTCACATCAATCGATGTTGATGGTACGGGTGTAACAAGTGCTGCCGCTGCCGCAAATATCATGGCAACTGCTGCTACGGTTTACCAAGGGGCTGAAAATGGTGTATACACCGGAACAAAAGTAAACGGTGATACAACAACAACACACACAATCAACAGTGCAATTGCAAAAACAAACGCAACTTTGAACAATGTGTTGACAACAGCCGGTACAGAAATCGACTCTGCCAAAGTTGATGTTCAATGGAACAGTACAGACAGCAACCTTGCAACAGTTTTGGGTAATGGTACATACACATCCACAACAACGGTTGCCGCAGGTGATTCTGTCACAACAGCGGTCAGCAAGTTAGATACAGCTGTTGACACAATCAATACGAATATCGGTACATTGTCATCATTGACAACAACTGATAAATCTTCATTGGTCAATGCTGTTAACGAAGTTGCCGGTGAAGTTAGTGGAATATCAGATATCATCGGTACTCCGCAAACAGCCAACGCAACATCCGGTATCTTGACAGGTTATGCAATCAACGGTAACGGTACAGCAACAGACAAGACTTTGGTTGACGCTGTTGACTATGTTGCTCATAATGCAGCCGGTTTGTCCTTGAATAACACATTCAGTGGTAACAATACATTTACCGGTACGACACAATTCAACGGTGCAACAAACACATTCGGTGCAACACCGGGTAGCCAAGTTATCATTGACAACCTTGGCGACTTGACAGTTGACAAGAATTTGGTTATTGGCAGTGCTAATGCAAACACAAGCACATCAGCCGGTATATTGAATATGGGCGGTAACGATTTGACAGGCATCAAAGACTTGACAACAACCGGTGACGCTACAATCGGTGGTGATGCTTCTGTTGGCGGTGACTTGGCCGTTACAGGTGACATCAGTGCTGCTACATTGACAACAACGGGTGCCGCTACGGTCGGTTCATTAGATATCGGCGCAACAGGTTACGGTATCACATCACTTGGTGCTGCAACATTTGCCGGAACGAACGTTGCTTCGTTAGATATCGGTACAACAGGTGCTGGATTTGATGCTTCCGGTAACGCAACAACCGGTACATTGACAATCGGTGGTGCTAATGCAATCAGCGGTACAGCCGGTACATTGAATATGGGCGGTACCGATTTGACAGGCATCAAAGACTTGACAACACCCGGTGACGCTACAATCGGTGGTGACATTATGGTTAGTGGTGACGCCCTGATTAATGGTGATACTGGTATTGTTGGTGATTTGTCTGTCTTGGGTGATACGGACTTACTCGACACATCAGTAACAGGCACATTGACAGTCACGGATGGTACTAATGCATTCGCAATGCAAAGCAAAACTGTTACAGTTGACGGTGCCGGTGCTAACGTGTTAGAAGTTGCCGGTGATGTATTGTCAACCGGTACGGTTTACAGCGATGGTTTGACTGTTACAACAGCTACCGGAACGGATACATACACAACTGTATTCAATGTTGATAATACAGGCAGTATCACATCCGATATGTTCACAACAAACGTAGGTGCTGATACAATCACAATCGGTAATGCAACTACTGGTGCGACAGCAACAGACGTTTTGGGCACATTGAGTTTGAACTCTGGTACAGATGTAGCTGACTCTATCGATGCTACCGGTTTAGCAAGAAGTGCTGCTGGTACAGCAACGACATTGACAACTCAAACATCAGTTGTTGCTACAATCGCTGCTCAAGCTGAAGATGCAACATACACCAACACCATTGCGACGGGTAGTAACGTAACAGCTACTACATTGGGTGGCGCTATCGGTGATTTGGATGCTGCTATCGGTGACAGAACATACACGAATGATTTCATCATCGCAGATGGTCAAGATGTCGCAACATCCTTGGATGCTATCGACACAGTCATCGGTGATTACACCAACTTGTCAAATGCGAACGGTAACTTAACAGGTACTGATTTGACATCTGACTTAGATTCCATCGATGTTGCTATCGGTAACAGAACTTACACGAACGGTTACAATGTCACATCCGCAGAAGATTTGACAACATCCATCGATAAATTGGATACTGTAATCGGCGATCCAACAACTTTGAGTACGACAAACGGTCACTTGACAACAACGGGTGATATCGTTACGAACTTGAACGCTTTGGATGGCGCTATCGGTAACACAACATTCACAGGAACAAACGCTGCTGGTTCAGCTGACTTGACGGTTGCTACAAACGCTTTGGATGCTGCAATCGGTGATGTCAGCCAATTCTCAAGCGGACGTTATGTCAAATCTGCAACAAATACATCTGATGCTATCATGGCTTTGGATGAACACTTAGACATGACGGAAGAACGTGTTCGCAGAGTGGAAAAAGAAATGCGTGGAGGCATTGCTTCTATGGCTGCTATGTCCGCTTTGGTTCCGAACGCAAGAGCCGCAGGCGATACTCAATTGGCAGTGGGTGTTGGCGCTTATCGTGATCATCAAGGTATTGCGGTTGGTGGTTTCCACTACTTCAACGACAACATCTTGGCTAACGTTGGTGCTTCCTACGGTGGTGACAAGAGTACGGTATTCCGTGCAGGTGTTACATTCGGTTGGTAAGCCTAAACAAACAAAAAAAACCCCGGCTGATTTAGTCGGGGTTTTTTTGTTGCATTGTTTTTTAAAATGTGCTAAAAGGGTTCTATATTAAAAATTAAATGAAAGGATTTACCATGAAAGAAACAAACAAAAAGACAAAAAAAGCCTATGTTTTAGGTGCTATCGGCATTGTCGGTGCTGCGGCTGTTGCTGCCCTTATCGTGTCATACATCAATTGCCCGGTCAGAAAAGCTAAACAATTTGAAAAAGAATTTGTTGCCGTTTGCCAAGAAGAATTCAAAAACGAAAAAGATATTTGCACTTTCATAAACGATCGTTTAACACAAAAAGAAAAAGAATCTTATATGGCGCTTATCAAACATTTGAAAGAAACGGGCAAGAAAGCTTTGGATAAAGAAGCTTTGCAAATTGCTTCTGCAGATGAAATATTGGACATCAATTTGAAAGTTCGTGCCAGCCGCGCTGATTTAATCCGTCAAGCGACATTGAACAAAATTCAACGTAATACATTCTCCGGCAATTATGAATGTATCAGAAGCGCTTGGACAAACGATTTATCCAACGAAGAAGTTTTATTCTTACAACTTCCGCAAGTTCAAAAAATTGATTCTTTAAAAGAACTTTCCTTGAAAAATCCGAACGTCAGACAAATGTACATCAATGCTTCTTCAAAATTGATTGTCTGTATGGATCAAAAAACACAACAACGTTATGTGGAAGAATTGAAATTATTGACGCCTCAACCGGCAGAAAAGAAACCGGCTCCAAAGAAAAAGGCACCAACGACAGAAGAAAAGAAAGAATAACAAAAAAAGCCGTCCATCAGGGCGGCTTTTTAAATGGTGTAGCAAACTTATCTGCGGGCCTTTCTTGTCATACAAGCTTGCATTTCGACTTGGGAACGTGTTTTATATTTTTTCTTTAAATCCTGCACCAACGTTTCCATTTGCGGACTGACTTTCTTCATATAAGAAATCATCGTTTCATTTATTGTTTGGCTGACCTTTGGAAGCAATGTTATTGTTTTCTTTCCGACCGGTGTTTTGTAAAAAGCCAAAATTTCATCGATTTCTGCTTCCGTAAAGTTTTTGCCGTAAAAATCTTTTGCAACACGAATAACCGTATCGTTGACATCCAAAATGTTTTTTACTTGTCTTGTAACGATTGTTTTCTCCGCTTCGGTCATAACAAAGCTGCAATCTATCGGATCCATAATTTGTCTGTCCACTTCACTGCCTATGGCATCAAGTTGGAATAGCGCAACCAATTCTTTTACTTTTTCGTCTTTACCCGCATAAGCCGGAAAAGCCAAAGTTGCTATCAAACAAGCTATTATAATTTTTTTCATTTTATCTTCCTTTCTTTTGTTTATACCTATAACTCTTTTGCCAAAGACAATATATCGTCTTCCGCCATTTTTAATTGATGAACCAACCTTTCGTTCTTGCGATAAAATTCATCAGATTGTGCATATATGGCCAAGCAAATCGCATCAAACGGATTGTATGCCATACCCTTTGCCAAATTTTCAAAATATATTCTATCAAAATTTACGTCAGAACGCAAAGTCCATTTATCCGGATTGCCCGGTTGATTATATTGCCCCCTTTGTCCCGTCCAACTGGTAAAGAAAGCTTGAACACGCCGTGCCGGTGATGCCATCAACGCCGCCCATTGCATTCGAACCAGTTGTTTTACATCACACAGTATGTCATTATAATCAAATCGCAAATCCTTTGCCAAACCGGCGGCAAACGCACGCCGTTTATCTTCCGGCATAGATTCAAAGAACATTTGAACAGATGGCAAATCGTGAGTATCCAAACACGCCACATCCGTTTTATTCGCTTTTGCCAAATGGTACAGATGATTTTCATCGTTTGTATCCCAAAATTCAGCAATCAACAAACGCCCTAACCCGCATTTATTCATAACGTCATCTAATTGTTCGGGACGGGCACCCAAATCTTCCACATAAATATCGGACGCTTTCAATCCGTTCTTTTTTGCGGCCGCCAATAAAATCTTTTTTGTGATATCGGAAAAATCTTTTTTGGCAAACGGTGCCAGTTGCGGTATATTGGGACTGGAATATAATCGTCCGCAGACAGACGGGTCATCGTCCGAAATAACAAACGGATTGACAAAACCGATATAATGATCAACACGCAATCCGCCCTTTGCCGTTTTCATCACTTTATCTATCAAATCATACCAAACTTTACCGGCCGGTCCCAAAGACCCGTCATCATTAAACAATTTTTTAGGATTAAATACCTTAAAATGCCAATTACGCGGTTTATCCGAAAACTTATCCGCCGGCGAACCCAACGAAAAACCGGGCAAAAACATATCTTCGGAAAGCCCCTGCGTATCAAGCGGAATATGAACCTGCAAATCCGCAATACAAGAAATATCATTTTTAAGCCCGCACAGAGCAATCTGTGATAAAATGAAATCATCATAGCTTAAATTCGTTTTTGACGTTCTGTGGGCTTCTTTAAGGGCTTTATCATACATTCTTTTAACCAACTCAAAGTCAATTCGGTCATTTGATTTGGATATATCGTATATGGATGTCAAAGTTTTGGTACTGATCCACCCTTTTGATGCCAATTTTTCCAAAGGAATTAAAAACGGGCTGGGCATAGACCCGGAAACATAGGGAGAATGTTTTGCTTGTGCATTTGTTTTGCCGGTGGGACCCAACTGAATTTTATCAAACAATCCGCCAAAAACATTTTTTATCCGTTCGGCGCCGTCACCGAAAACCGAACCTATACCCGTATTTTCATACGCACTTTTGGCTGGCATACACGGGGAAGGCAAACCCAAAGTAACTTCTTTACCCAAAACTTTATATCCACGCCGAATTAAAGGCACATAACTTTGCAATTTTTCCGTCAATTTAGCAACCAACAAACGTTTACGACCGGCTATAAAATCCGTATGGGAATCCGTTCCGCCCGTTCGAATCATTTGATTATTGGTGGCAAAATCCAAAATTGTTTTAACCCATCTGTCCGTATCGGTTACCGGTTGCGCCCCCGAATACATTGTATCAAAAGAACGTGCCAACGGTTGATGTAAATTCATATAGAAAATTTCCAACCCCTCAACGCCCTTTTCTTTCAAGATGTTAAAGAAACGATTCAAAAAATCAGGGCCGTTTTCGTTGATTTTACCTTCTAACTGTATGCGATAAGGGTGTGCTACACTTAAAAAGCCAAATCCGTGCTTTTTAAACATAGTCATCACATCGTCCAACGAATGCCAAAAAGCATCCAAACTTCTGAAATAATCCAAAACAACGGCCCGTTCCGAATCGCCGACTTTTGATATAATATAACGTGGTGTATCGTATGCAATATAGCACCCGAAACCCCGTGCATCACGCGGATAAAGTGTTAAAAATTCTTCCAAACTTAAATCAGCGGTGGGATATTTTTGTTTAAAAAAATCAAAAATTTTGGGCAAAGAATTTATTTTTTGTTTTCTGCCGGCTTCCAACCACTTTGCATATTCTTTATCAAACGGATTTATACCGTAATGCAACAATTCAAAATCAACCGGTTTTAACAATTTATCATCAAAATAAGACAAACTTAATTCGCACCCTAAAACCAAACGAATACCGGCGTATTTTTGGGGGTTCTTTTGTGCTTGTTTTAAAACAACCGGTAATCCGTCAATCATATCGTGATCGGTAAGCGCCAAAACCAAATTGCGATAACCGTATTTTTGTTTGAACGAAAGCGCATTGTTTAAATAATCTTTCGGGTTTAATTTGCCGTCCGAAACATTGGAGTGCGTGTGCAAAGTTATCAGTTGTTTGCCATCGTCAAAATCATCAAGGGTTAAACCGTTCAAATATGATTTTAATTCTTCCGGTCCCATAATAATCGAAAGCGATTTTACATCTTTGATGTTTAATCCTTTTGCCAATGTTTTTTTATACAATACGTCCGTCATTACACATCCTTAATGTCTAAAACCCCATTGATTGAAATATAGTTTTGACCACACAAATTACCAAGCGTGAAAGTCAACCCAGGAACTTCCGGTGTCAACGGATTTGCAAACGTAGCGTGTCCGATATCGATAATTTTTACAACGTCATCTTTATCGGAAATAATGAAATTGCCTTCGTTGATATCATTTACGTAAACACCCAAACGCACAACATCGGGAACCACTTGTGTATTAAAGGAATAAAAATCCGAATACTTTTTTTGTTTTCCTTCGAATCGGAAAGTTTTTCCTTTTTCCAATTCATAAAGCGCTACTTCGTGCTTAAAGTTATAATATAAAATGTTGGATACGTGCTTACAATTATTCAATTTCAAATAAAATTCCAACAAAGAATCAGAATATGTTGAATCGGCTCTGATGGCCAAATTTTCATGCTCTTTGCGGACACGGTCATTACGGATATTCAAAAAAGTATAAGGGGACATTTTCAAAATAAAAGCCCGACCATCCGGCGCATCGATTTGAAACACCATCTTGTTTGAAAAAGGATTACACAAAAAGGCCACTTGGAATTTTTTATCGTCCTGTTTGATGGTAAACGGTTTGGCACATTTGCTTTTCAATAAATTGCGCAAAAACACGGAACGTTTTGTAAAATTAAACCAATCTATTTTTTTGACGGCGGGAAAAGCTTTTTCAAATTCCGGTAAAGAACATTCCAATTTTTTGATCGTTTTAAAATTTTTCACGGCACCGGATTTGTTTATTTGTGCCACCAAAGATAAAAATTGCGTTTCCGAATTAAAAATATCGGGAATTTGACCGATTTTGATATTATTAAAGCGTTGTTCCAATGTCCACGGGCTGACGTTCGGAAAACATTTGATAATATCTTCTATGACTTCGGCTTTTTTGAACATCGCATTGACGTGGGTGTGATAGTTTTTATTATATTCTTCAATCCATTTGTGCCACGCTTGCGGTGTGTTAAAAGCAGACGCGAACAAACGATAAGCCGGCTTGTTTTGGCGGGGGTTTTGCAAAACAATGTTAAAAAAATCCTTTTTTAAAGCTTTATCTTTCAAAATACGCTTTAACGTTTGCGACAAATTTTCCGCATTTTTTTGATTTTCTTCAACAAACGATATGATTTTATTTGGCATCATTTTTCCCCTTTTTTATCCGAACAAAATCATTTTAAATGGAAAAATTAAATTTGACAATAAAAAAAAGCCACATTGCTGTGGCTTTTAAATTATTCGATTTTTCCGTGACAATGTTTGAACTTTTTGCCACTGCCACACGGACACGGATCATTGCGCCCGACTTTGCTGAAATCATATTCTTCTTCAACTTCGGGGTGCTGTCTTTTTTCGTGTTCCGCCGCTATTCTGTCCAAATAGACCGGTATGTTGGCTGTTTGAATAATGGCTTGTTCACGAATACGTGACAACATCGATTCAAACAAAGCAAACGCTTCTTTTTTATATTCAACCAACGGGTCGCGTTGTCCGTAAGCACGCAGACCGATACCGCGTTTCAAAATATCCAAAGCTTGCAAATGTTCTTTCCACATCTGGTCTATTGTTTGCAACAACACGCTTTTTTCCAAAGAACGAATCATAATCGGGTCATGTCTACTTGTAGATTCTTTGATTAAGTCGTCTGAAAAATCAGATACCATTTTGATTAAATCTTCGATTGAACCGGTGGAAGATTTTACCCACATTTCAAGAGGCAAATCGAAACCGACCAAACGTTTCAATTCCTCACTTAACCCCGCCAAATTCCATTCATCCGGATTTGTTTTTTCCGGCATAAAGTAATGGATTGTATCGGCAATAATTTCGTGACGCATATCCTGTAACATATCGTGGATAGATTCTGCTTGCATCAATTCTTTACGTTGATTGAAAATGACTTTACGTTGGTCATTCATCACGTCATCGTATTTCAACAAGTTTTTACGGGCGTCAAAATGGAATTGTTCCACCTTCTGTTGCGCTTTACGAATAGCGCTTGAAATCCAAGCGTGAGAAATACGTTCGCCTTCCGGAATTTTGAAAGTTTTCAAGACACTTTTCAAACGTTCGGCACCGAAAATACGCATTAAATCATCTTCCAAAGACACAAAGAACATAGAATGTCCCGGGTCACCCTGACGACCGGAACGACCACGCAACTGATTGTCAATACGGCGGTTTTCGTGACGTTCAGTACCGATAACATACAATCCGCCGGCTTCGATAACTTTTTTGTGACCTTCTTCAATTTCTTTTTCAATTTGCTTTGTGATTCTGGTGCGTTCGGCTTCATCTTCAACACCGTTCAAAGCTTCTTTCAAACGCATTTCCAAGTTACCACCCAACTTGATATCCGTACCACGTCCGGCCATATTGGTAGCAATTGTCACGGCACCCGGCGCACCGGCCTGTGCAATAATCAAAGCTTCGCGTTCGTGGTTTTTAGCATTCAAAACTTCGAAACGAATGTTTGTTTTCTTTTGCAACAAATCAGCCAAAATTTCGGATTTTTCAACGGACGTTGTACCCACCAAAATCGGTTGACCTTTTGCATGTGCTGTTTCAATTTCCTTTAAAATAGCATCATATTTTTCGCGTGCCGTTCCGTAAATAGCGTCTTGTTCATCAACACGAGCAATCGGCATATTTGTCGGAATTTCCACAACACGCAAATTGTAAGTTGAATCAAATTCGCCACTTTCGGTCATAGCCGTACCGGTCATACCGGCCAACTTCGGATACATACGGAAATAATTTTGATAAGTAATTGTTGCCAATGTTTGGTTTTCCGGTTGAATTGTTACACCTTCTTTGGCTTCCAAAGCTTGATGTAATCCGTCCGAATAACGCCGACCTTCCATAATACGACCGGTAAATTCGTCAACAATAATAACCTGATCGTTTTTGACGATGTAGTCAACATCGCGTGTGTACATTTCATGGGCACGTAAAGCTTGTTCCACATGATGAACCAAAGAAATGTTTTGCAAATCGTATAAAGACCCGCTTTCCATAATACCGGCATCACGTAAACGTTGTTCAATAACGTCAATACCCTGTTCTGTTAAAGTGATTTGTTTGTGTTTTTCGTCTTTTTCATAATATTCCGGTTTCAAATCGTTCATAATTTTATCAACCGAAATGTATTTTTGAGAAGAATCTTCCGCTTGTCCGGAAATAATCAACGGTGTTCTGGCTTCGTCAATTAAAATACTGTCCACTTCATCGACAATGGCATAATTAAACGGACGTTGAACCATTTCATCCAAATGATAACGCATATTATCACGCAAATAATCAAAGCCGAATTCACTGTTGGTACCATAGGTAATATCGCATGCATAAGCGGCTTTTCTTTCTTCTTGCTCTAATCCATGGCAAATGCAACCGACAGTCAAACCCAGGAAACGATAAATTTGTCCCATCCAATCGGCGTCACGTTTTGCCAAATAATCGTTGACGGTAATTACATGAACACCCTTTCCCGTCAAAGCATTCAAATATACGGCCAATGTTGCCACCAAAGTTTTACCTTCACCGGTTTTCATTTCGGCGATTTGACCTTGATGTAAAACGATACCACCGATAATTTGAACATCATAAGGACGTTGGTGCAAAGTTCTTTTGGCTGCTTCACGAACGACAGCAAAAGCTTCTATCATCAAATCATCTAATGTTTCACCTTTTTCAAGACGGGCTTTGAATTCGTCCGTTTTTGCGCGTAATTGCTCATCGGTCAATTTTTCAATTTCAGGTTCCAGAGCATTTACCTGACGCACTTTTTTCATTAACTTCTTGATATATCTGTCATTTACAGAGCCAAAAATCTTTTTAAGCATTCAATTTACCTTTCCATAAAATGTTACTCGTTTATACATAGATTTGAATTGTATAAAAGTCAAGCACCGTCTTGTTTTTTTGGTGTCCTTGGCGGGAGTCGAACCCACGGCCTTGGGATTAGGAATCCCACGCTCTATCCTGCTGAGCTACAAGGACACGGTACAAACGAAACACTTATACTCTAAAAAGGAAGCTTTGACAAGTTTTTTATCTTATATTATATTAAAAAAAGAAAGGATTGAAAAATGTTGGTTCATGCTTCATGTGTCAAATGGCAAAACAAAGGAATTTTGCTTATCGGCGATTCCGGTTGCGGTAAATCAACCGGCGCACTTGCCCTGATTGGAAAAGGGGCAACTTTAATTGCTGATGATTATGTTGAAATAAGCGTTCAAAACGATACCGTTGTTGCCGATTGTCCCCAAACTATTTCGGGAAAAATGGAAGTCCGCGGTGTTGGAATAATCAGCATAGAAAATTTACCGCAAACAAACATTGATGTTGTTATCAACTGCGTTCCCGATTTCAAATCTTATCCCCGTATGTCACACTCAAAAAGTTGGGAAGAAGCGGGTAAAAAAGTCCCCTTATACGAACTTTGTCCGTTTGAAAACATCTTTACGGAAAAGGTTTCTTTAATCCTTGCAACATTGTAATACTTTTTTACTTGCACTTTAAAATATCCTGTGCTACATTCCCATAAACGAAAAGAGGACAAAAATGATTGGTATTTTATTAGTTACTCACGGCGATTTAGCCAAAGAAATGATTGGCGCAATGGAACACGTTGTCGGCAAACAAGAACAAGTGGATATGGTTTGTATCGGCGAAAATGACGATGTTGAAAAAAGCCGTTTGGATATTATTGAAAAAGTTCAAAAATTGGATTCCGGTGATGGTGTTTGTATTGCAACCGATATGTTTGGCGGAACACCATCAAATTTGGCAATTTCCGTTATGAAAAACAATCAAGTGGAAGTCGTTGCCGGATTAAATTTGCCAATGCTGATTAAATTGGTTCGCTTGCGCAGTAATTTACCGTTAAAGGAAGTTGCCGAACAAAGCGCACAAGCCGGACGTAAATATATCAATGTTGCTTCAGAGTTATTGAAAAATGAATGATCAGGAATTTTTGGTTGAAATATTGACTATTTCAAATAAAAAAGGGTTGCACGCACGGGCGGCCTCTCTTTTCGTTAAACAAGTCGAACAATTCGATGCAAAAGTTTGGGTTGAAAAAGACGGCCAACGCGTTTCCGGTAATTCAATTATGGGTTTGATGATGTTGGCGGCCGCAAAAGGCACCCAAATCAAAGTATTGGCCGGCGGTAATCAGGCAAAAGAAGTATCTGCTTCCTTGTCCGCTTTGGTCAACGACAAATTCCACGAAGAAGAATAATTTTATTTTACGCTTTTCTTTGGTGTTTGATAAAGCAATTTTTGAATATAATATCCTTGGAACAAAGAAATTCCCAACGATTGAGCCCATTCAATAGCTCGTTTATCATCAACGTGACATAAGATGATATGTTTCGGATTATTGTTTTTAACGGCTTCTATAAATTTGGCATCTTTTGATAAAGTCAGCAAATTTTCATTCCAAAGCAATTTTACAAATTCCGCACCTAATTTTTCACGATAAAGCAACGACAAAGAATCACCGGTTACCATATCGACACACAAACGATATCCTTGTTCCGCAATAAAACTGCGAGCCGCCAAAAACGCCGATAAATTACTGAATATATCGTGCTGTTTAACTTCCAACAAAATGCTTTTCCGACAAAGCGGGTCGATACTTTCGTTGAAAGCCTGAAAGTCTTGACTTAAAATGGTTTTAACGGCAATATTTAAACTGAAATTTTTACGGAAAGCGCCGGCATCATGGTGTGCCATATTGTCTAAAACACGCTTATCCAAAGTTTCCAACAATCTATCCAACAACCACGGCGATTGGTAAATATCAACGGTCGGGCATAATGCTTTTTTCAAATCCGCCAACGCAACATAAATTTCTTCAAACAACTCGATCGGTTGAGCATATCCCACCAAAGCACAAACGGCTTGACGGCGCATTAAACTGGACAAATCGGCTTGGCGCAATGATTTTTCCAACTGTGCCAACAACGCCGGTGTAAAAGGCATTGAAAAAGTCGTTTCCGGTAATACCGGTTGTAAACTTTGAACTTTGGAAGAAAGCGCCGATATCCGTGATACATTTTTGGATTCTTGCGTCAAATTCTTTAATTTATCCATATCATCTTTCAAATGATACAAGTTATAGAACGGACTTTTTTCATTCAAATTTCCCGTTAAAGCAACACCCAAAATAAATTGTATTTTGATTAAAAGGGCGGATATATCATCTTGATGATTTTCCGGAAAATATGCAAAAACAGAATTGATTTGCTTGTCTTCAAAAAATTGGCATTTTTTTTCATACTGGGCAGCGGATAATAATTCTTTTATTTCGTGCAAATAATTTTCGTTGCCTATTCCGACAATAGCGTCTATGCATAATTGCAACATATAACCCTTTGTCATTGACGGGGTCATTTTTTCCAAAAAAAGATGTAATGCACTGCTTGATATCATCATGATTTCATCTCTTTCAACGGAATATAAGCATCCAAATGCGCTTCATGAACGCATGCCGAACGCAAA
>JAGBRF010000078.1 GCA_017632555.1 Alphaproteobacteria bacterium
ATTCTGAATGTACAAGTGGAACATGTAACACAACAACTGGAACTTGTGTTAAATCCGGCGGTTCGGACAGTGATGAAACAGTTGTTCAATTGCCGAAAATGCAAACACGTGGTTTCGTCCAAGAAATCGCAATGCGTTCGGGTTCAACATTGGTCTTGACCGGTTTTGAAACAGTTGAAAACAAATTGAATTCAGATGGTATCGGACAACCGCGTATGTCCATCTTGGGCGGCAGTGAGTTCGCAAGCCAAAGACGTAGTGTTTTGGTAATCTTGTTGACACCTGAAATTTTGGTATCACCGCTTTCACCGGAAACACGTATGGAAAACTTTTAATGTAAGGAAAGATTTGTCAAATGGCAGATAAAGAAACATTAGATAACGGACAAAATCCACAATTTGCAGCAGCAGCCGCTGCCGCAGCGGATCCGTCATCAGCTGCACAAAACAATTTGGCAAATCAATCCGACTTGGATACAGAGACGGAACAAAAAAACTCGTCCAGTTTGATAAAAGTCGGAAAGACAACTTATGCTATCGGACTGTTTTGGCAACCACTGCAAGACGTAGATGATCCGATTTCGGAAATCCGTGAAACAATGGAATCTGACGAAAGGTCAAATCTTTACGTCATTCATTATGGTCGCGCTCCGCAATATGGTATCGGACGTTCGGATAAAGGTCATGCGGCAGGACAAGTCGTTGCTTCCATTTCAGTATTGGATGCTTTATCGGATAAATCGTCATTTGTTGCCGTATTCGAAGTCGAAGGCGGCTGGTGGTTCTTGGCTGCCCGTAACGATTTAATCTTGCCGGAAGAAGATGTTCTTTACCGCACGGAAAAAGAAGCAAAAGATGCTTTCTATTCAATGATGGCCGTTCCGGATTGGGGATATAAAATTGCCCCGTCATCATGGAATATTGATGACACGGAAGAAATGCTTCTGGAAGATTTGTTGAAAACCGGGGCTCAAGTACGTTTAAACAGTTTAAGTGCCATTCGCGGAACGAAAGTTTTGGTAACGATTGCAACATTGATTTTGATTGTTATCGTAGCGGCGGTTTATTCCATTATTTCATTTATTGACCGGGAAAAATCGGAACCGACATTTATCGAACCGATTGTACCTCAATCCAACATTCAACCGGTTGAACCGCAACGTGAAGAAGAAAAACCATGGGAAAAATTGGTCAGCGTTCCAGACTTTTTGGAAAGATGCTGGACTTCTTCTTATCAATTAAAAGCGATGAAGATCCCGGGTTGGACATTAAATCAAATTGTTTGCACACCGGAAGGTCTTTCAACAGGTTGGGGTCGAGAAGACAAATCACGTATTGCGTGGTTGGAATCTGCACTTCGTGACCAATACAAGATAAAAGGTGAAGTACAAATCAACGAAACGGGAACGGCCGCAACAATCCATATTCCGTTTACAAATTTACCGATTGTTGCTTCAACGCCGGCTTACTCGATTCAAAAGTTGCGCCGTGAAATGACCGATATTTCGCAAGCGTTGTCTTTACCGATTCAAGTATCTACCGGTCAAGTTGTTGTTGAAACCGCTGTACAAACTCAACCGAAAGCGGGCGAAGCACAACCGCAGATATCAAAGGTTTATGAATTTTTATCATTCTCTTTCTCATCCGCAATGGATCCACCGGCTTGGGAATCTTTCTTTAAACCGTTCCAAGCATTGGAAATTACAAAGATTGAGTATAATCCGGGTTCCGAATCGGCATTGACGGAGAATTGGAGATATGAAGGACGTATTTTTGAACTAAACAAGTAATATAAGGGGCATATTGATGAAAAACAGAACATTACATTTTTTAAGTTTAGGATTGGTTTTAAGTGTATGCTTTGCAGCTTTTTCAGCTGCTGCACAGGAAATTAACGTTATCGATAACGCAGCCGAACCAACGCCCGTTGATTTTCCGGGACGTTCTTCCTTGGCCGAAGTCAAGGAAGCTCCATTGCCCAGCTTGTCTGACAATGTCATAAAAGATCCGGCTCCGATGGAACGCGTTGTTTCCAAAAAGGAATTGCCCAGCGAACAATTGTTGGGTCGTATCACATCAGAAGTCTTCCATGAAATGGCTGACTTGGAACGTGGTAACGTCTTTTTGAAATTGCAGGCACAAAGAGAACAATTAAGAAACGATGTGGAAGCTTTGAAAGCAAAATATCGTGAAGCTCGTTTGGCCGAAATTGAAAAACGTGAAGACATTATTCGTACACGTGTTAAATGGCAACAAGAACAAGAGCAAGCTCGTCAAGAAATCTTGGAAAAGAAGCTGAAAACAGAATTGTTGGAAAAAGAATTGGAAGAAGCTGAAATCAAGAAAGAAAACTTATTGAGAGAAGCTCAAATGAGAGAAGAAGCCGAAGAAGAAGTTGTTGTTGAAGAAGAAGCAACCGAAGAAGAAATCCAACCGGCTCCTGAAGCTCCTGTTGTTAAAAAGGTTGCGCCTAAAAAAGAATTCGGCATTCAAAAGATTATCGATGTCAAAGGTTTGAAAGGACGTTTAACAGCCCGCGCTATTGACACAGACGGAAAGAATTTAACTTTGAAAGTCGGTTCGACATTATCTTCCGGACACGTTGTTAAAAACATCACAAAGACGGACATTACTTTGGAAAAAGATGGTGTAACAAACGTTTACAACATTGACGAATTGGCCGCTGCTGCAGAAGAAGAAGCCGATGACGATGAAGAAGATGACGAAGAATAAAAAGGGGTTATAAATATGCAAACATCGCAAGACATGACGACACAATCTGAAAATCAAGCGCAGGATGTTGTTATGCCTATTTCAAACAAACCTGCTGATGTTCAACCGACTCAAGCTGCGGCACCTGCGACAAACAATGCAGAAACGGAAGAACAAGACGGACCGCACCGTTTAGTTACATCTACGCCGGAATTTATCGAATCTTTATTCGAAGACGGAAACGAATGTATCACGGCACCGAACAGCATTTTCCCCGTAAAAGACGAAACACGTTTGATTTTGGCTTTATTTTCAAACGGTCGTTTTTTGGTTGCGGAACCATACTTACATGATGGTCGTGTTTTATCTTTTCAAGTATTAGCGCGTAAAAGAAATTTGCAAATCGGACAACCGGAACCCGTTTCAATGGCGGTTATTTCCGATGTTTACGAATACGTCAATAAAAAGCCGACAAAAGCGGAAGAAGCTTCGGCTGATGAGCAAGACCAAATTCGTATGCAACGTGACTTTGTCACTATTGTTTCCCATGCGGCAAAGATGCGCGTTTCCGATATTCACATTATCGTGGCCGATCATACGACAGTTCAATTCCGTGTCAACGGTTTGTTACAGGCCGAAATGGAATACAACAACGAATGGGGTGAAGCGTTTGTTCGTGCGGCGTTTGCTTCCGCAGATATTTCCGATTCAAACTATGCTCAAAATGAATACCAGTCAGCACAAAAATCCGGTAAAACACCTTTAAGAGGATCTCGTGGTCGTTTGATGTTACCGCCGGAAGTTTTGGCTATTCGTCTTCAATTCAACCCGATTGCTTTTGGTTCACGTTATGTGGTTATGCGTTTGTTGTATGCTGATACAAATGCCAACGTCAATGACCCGCAAAGCAACTTGCTTTCATTAGGTTGGACACAAGAAGATGTCGATTTATTCTATCGTTTACGTGCTATGCCTATCGGATTGGTTTTCGTAACGGGACCGACCGGTTCGGGTAAATCAACAACACTTCAACGGAATATGATCAACATGTTGAAGGAACGTAACTACGAAATCAACTTGATTACGGTGGAAGATCCTCCTGAATACCCAATTCCCGGTGCTCGTCAAATGCCTGTTACAAATGCGGGATTGGAAGAATTAAAAGAAAGAGAATTTACAAAAGCTTTGGCTGCTGCTTTGCGTTCCGACCCGGATATGATGATGATCGGTGAAGTGCGTACCCTGTCTGCTGCGGACTTGGCTTTCCGTGGTGCTTTGTCAGGTCACGGCGTTTGGACAACATTGCACGCCAACAGCGCTCCTGCAACATTGATTCGTTTGCGTGATATGGGTGTGGAAAACTTTAAGTTGGAAGACCCCAGCTTAATCCGTGGTATGGTTGCACAACGTTTGTTCAGAACCGTTTGCCCGCATTGTCGTGTTTTAGCAAAAGATGCTTTGGATAATCCGGCCGTTCAACGTTTGAAAGAAGCTTTCGGTGACTTCGGTTTGGAAAAAGCTTACTTGCGTGGTAAAGGTTGTCCGCATTGTGATTACCGCGGCATTGTCGGTCGTACCGTTGTCGGTGAATTTATTTTGCCCGATTCAAACTTCTTGGATTTGATGTTGCAAGGTGAAACAAAGAAAGCTATCGACTATTGGCAAGAAAATTTGGGTGGCCGCACATTGAAAGAAAATGCTGTTTCACGTATGTTGGAAGGGCTTGTTGATATTGAAGAAGTAGAACGTTGGACAGGTTTGTTGAACGAACGCGTACGTTATTAAAGGAAATAAAAAATGGTATCCAGAACATCAGCATACGATAGCAAACGTTACAGCGCTTTTACGATTCGTTATGCACAAATGATGATGAAGCTTATGCAAAACGACCGTTTGCGTATTTATCGTAAACTGGCGTCTCTTTTGCGTAACCGGTTTTCTTTGATGGATGCTTTGGAACGTTTAAGAAACATTGCTTCGGATAATGGTAAAAACCCTTCGGATACCGTTGCAATTGCAACAACCTGTTGGATGGAATCATTACAAAACGGTTTAAGTTTTTCCGTTGCCTTGCGTGGTTGGGCGCCACAAAGTGAATTATTGATGTTGTCTGTCGGTGATATTGCAAACTTGGAAGACGCATTGACAAACTTGATTCACGTTGTTGAAGGTACTAAAAAAATGAAAGAACCGTTGGTCGGTGCATTGGCTTACCCGATGTTCTTGATGGTGATGGTTGTTTTGATTATTTACGCCGTTGGTGCTTACATGGTGCCACCGATGGTCGAAGCGGTTCCGGAATTGATTTGGCGGGGACAAGCCAGAAGCTTGGTCAACTTGTCCAGATGGGTGCGTAACAATTCGCTAATCCTGTTTGCTATTTTACCTATCTTTTTCCTCCTTGTTTCCTGGTCAATGCCACGTTGGAAAGGACGTTTAAGAGCTAAATTCGATAAGTATCCGCCTTGGAACCTGTATCGTATTTTCGTTGGTGTTTCATGGCTTTTGTCTTTGTCCGCTTTGGTCAACGCCGGTACGCCGGTTTCAAAAGCGTTACGTATGTTGCGTTCGGATTCATCACCTTACTTACTCTATCGTTTGGAACGTGCTTTGATTTACGTCAATAACGGTGAAAACTTAGGTGAAGCATTGGCCTTGACCGGTTTGGGATTCCCGGATAAAGAAGTTATCGGTGACTTGCAAGTTTACGCCGAATTGGATAACTTCCCGAAAGCATTAACTTTGATGGCGAATGAATGGTTGGAAGATTCCATTCGTGATATTGAACAAAAAGCCGCTGTTTTGAACGGTGCGGCAATTTTGATGATTGCCGGTGTCGTTGCTTGGGTTGTTGCCGGTACGTTCGCCATGCAAGATCAAATGGTTCAAGGCATGGGATAAATGGCGGAACATTTACTCCACACACGCGTCAAAACGGCAAAAGGCCGTAAAAAAAGCTCTACTGCATGGTTACAACGTCAATTAAACGATCCGTATGTCGTTCGTGCGCATAAGGAAGGATACCGCGGACGTGCCGCCTATAAAATCATTGAATTAAACGAACAATTCCACTTTTTCAAAAAAGGAGCACGCGTTGTTGATTTGGGTGCGGCTCCGGGCGGTTGGTCGCAAGTTGCCGTACAAAAAGTCGGCTCTACGGAAGAAAAACCTTTGGTCTTCGGATTGGATATTTTACCGATGGATCCGATTGCGGGTGCAAGATTGGTTCAAATGGACTTTAATGATGAAAAGGCCCCCGATGTTTTAAAAGAAATGATGCAAGGCCCGGCCGATATTGTTATGAGTGATATGGCCGCCAACACAACGGGTGTTCAATCTTTGGATCACCTGCGCATTATGAATCTTATCGAACTGGGTTATGATTTTGCCATTCAGGTTTTAAATCAAGGCGGTTGGTTTATCGCTAAAATCTTTGCCGGCGGAACGGACAGCGATTTTTTGGCCAAAATGAAAAAAGATTTTGCCGTTGTTAAACACGTCAAACCACCTGCAAGCCGTAAAGATTCTGTTGAATATTATGTTGTAGCCAAAGGATTCAAGGGACGTAAGAATAATGCAACCTGAACAAATCCAAAAAGCGATTGACGAATTATGGGAACTGACACAGGACGCACATCGTCCTGCATCAGAAATCATAAACGAATATACCCGTTCCAGACGTTATATCGGCTCAAAAGACCGCAAGTCGATTACAGAAGGTATATGGGCACTCTGGCGACAAAGACCCTATCCAGAATGGCTTAAAATTAAAATTCCGAATTTTGATGATGAATTCAAGGCAATGAACACCGTTCAAGCCCCGACAACGTTACGTGCCAACGGCAATCGTGAAAAAATAATGGCGTTATTGACAGAACAAGGAATTGAATGCCAAAAAACAACGCTTTCGCCATTGGGAATATCTTTGAAAAAACGGATAAACCTGACCGGATTAGATATATTCAAAGACGGGTTGATTGAAGTTCAAGATGAAGGTTCTCAACTAATCGGATTAGATACGGGTATCCAATCAAAAGAAAATGTTTTGGAATTGTGCGCCGGCGCCGGTGGCAAATCGTTGTTGTTTGCACAAATGATGAAAGATAAAGGACGAATTGTTGCGTCAGATATTTCCGCACGTTCTTTGGCCGAATTGGAAAGACGTGCCAAACGCGCCAACGTTCACATCATCCGAACAACATTGCAAATCCCAAATGAAAAATTTGATGTCGTTGTGATAGATTCCCCCTGCTCCGGCACAGGAACTTATCGCCGGGCCCCCGACAACGCATACAAATTGACAACCGAACAATTTGAAACATTACTTGAAAAGCAAAAAATGTTGTTGGAAAAGGCATTAAAATACGTCAAGCCGAATGGTCGCATTTGTTATATGACCTGCTCTTTAACAAAAGACGAAAATGAAAATCAAATCAAACAATTTTTGTCATCGTATTCCGATTGGGGTTGTGTTTTTGAAAAACGCTACACCCCCGCCACAACAAATACGGACGGTTTCTATATCGCTATATTGAAAAAAGGCGCTGTTTAAAAACAACGCCTTTCTTTTTTTTAAGCCTTTTGTAAATCAACCTTGATATTTCCATCACCGATTTCTTCCGAAACTGGTGCGCCATCCAAGGCTCTGTTCGAAATAACATCCAAAGCTAAAACTTGTTCCATAATATAGTTTTTATGTAATTCCAAAGCTTCGTTGATTAAATCGGTTGATGCTTCATAACTTAAAATGATTCTGTCGGAAACATCCAAGTTCTTTTCTTTACGCAAATTTTGTACCATACGGACAAAGTCACGCGCAATACCTTCCTTTTCCAATTCAGGATAAACTTGCGTATCCAACTGAACAACCGCCGTGTTATCCGGCAAAGCCATTCCTTTTAACCCTTCTTTTAACACCAAACGCAATTCAAATTCGTCAGCATTCAAAACTTGACCGGCAATTGACAATTTACCGTCATCTTGGATACTCCAAGCATCTGTTTTGCTGGCCGCCATAATGTCTTTCATAAAAGCACCCAAACGTTTACCAATCAAAGGTGTTTTTAAGTATAAGAATTTATTGGCAACGGACAAAACATCATCGGCAAAAGCAACTTCTTTGACGTTGATTTCATCTTTTATCAAATCGGTAAATTCTGCCAAATCGGATTCGTGGACACCGGCAATCGTCATACTCATCAAAGGCAAACGGTTACGCAATTTAGCATCTTCACGCACCGACTTTGCCGTTGAGCAAATTGCACGAACTTTATCCATTTTTTCGATCAATTCGTTATTGTCGGCAATCGGCAAATTTTGAACCCAATCCGTCAAATGAACCGATTCTTCGCCTGTCAATGATTGATAGACATATTCCGTCATAAACGGCATTAAAGGCGCCATCAATCTGGAAACTTCTACCAACACGGTAAACAGTGTATTGAACGCTGTTTTATCGGTTCCGTCCCAGAAACGAGCACGTGAACGGCGAATGTACCAGTTGTTTAAGATTTCCAAGAAATCGGAACATTCGGCACAAGCGGCCGCCAATTCATAATGATCCATCAAATCGGTCAACTTTTGACCCAACTTTTTCAATTTTGCCAAAATGTATTTATCCAAAACATCGTTTGAATCAGTAATTTTTTCGGCTTTAATACCTTCCGCATTGGCATACAAACAGAAGAAATAAAATGCGTTCCACAAAGGAATCAACGCTTTACGTGCAGCTTTTGAAATTTCAACACCCTTCATATCCACGTTGACTGTTCCGCCTTTGACAATCGGGGAAGCCATCAACCACCAACGCAAAGCATCTGAACCCATTGAATCCAAAATGACATTGTGATCCGGATAGTTTTTCAAACGTTTTGATAATTTCTGTCCGTCTTCAGCCATAATCAACCCTGTACAAACGCAAGTTTTAAACGCATTTGTGTGATGTAAAAGCGTACCCAAAACATGCAAAGTATAGAACCAACCGCGTGTTTGGTCGATTGCTTCCACAATGAAATCAGCTGGGAAGTGTTTTTCAAACCATTCTTTATTTTCAAACGGATAATGAATTTGTCCGTATGGCATAGAGCCCGATTCGAACCAACAGTCGAATACGTCAGATACACGGCGCATCATTGTTTGACCGCTTGGGTCATCGGGGTTCGGATAAACAACTTCATCAATATACGGTTTATGCAAATCCTTTATTTCAATACCCGTTTTTTCCTTGATTTCGGCAATAGAACCGAAAACATCTATACGCGGGAATTTGGGATTATCGGATTTCCAAACAGGAATCGGTGTTCCCCAGAAACGATTACGGGAAATTGACCAATCGCGCGCACCTTCCAACCACTTACCGAAACGACCGTGTTTAATATGTTCCGGAATCCAATTGATGTTTTCGTTTAATTTCACCATTTCATCATTGAAATCGGAAACTTTTACAAACCAACTGGACATCGCTTTGTAAATAAGCGGTGTATCCGTACGCCAACAGAACGGATAAGTGTGTGTGTATTGTTCGCGTTTAACCAACTTGCGATTTTCTTTCAGCCAAGTCAAAACCAAATCATTGACTTCAAAAACTTGCTTGCCGGCATAATCGGAAACTTCCGCTGTAAAGCAACCGGCTTCATCAACCGGACATACAATCGGGAAATTTGCATCATAAGAACGACAAACTTCAAAGTCGTCTTGACCAAAACCCGGCGCAATATGAACAATACCGGTACCGTCTTCGGTTGAAACGAATTCGCCGGACAAAACCTTAAAAGCACCTTTGTCTTTCAAATTTTTGAAATACGGGAACATCGGTTCATAAGAAAGCCCGACCAAATCGCGACCTTTGACAACGCCGACTTCGGTTGCATTTTGAAGTTGTTGTTTGAATTTATCCTTTAATGCAGAAGCCAAAATGTATTTTTCGTTGCCTTCTTGCATAACGGAATAATCTATGTCCGCACCAACGGCAATCATCAAGTTTGACGGCAAAGTCCAAGGTGTCGTTGTCCATACCAACAAATGACGTCCGTCTTCCAATTTGAATAACACGGTAATAGCCGTATCTGTTTTATCACGATATCCTTGATTGACTTCAAAGTTGGATAACGGTGTTTGTGCCGCCCAAGAATAAGGCAAAACACGATAGTCTTCATAAACCAACCCTTTGTCATATAATTCTTTGAAATTATGAATGACGGATTCCATAAACGGCAAATCCATTGTTCTGTATTCGGCATCAAAATCCACCCAACGTCCGATACGGCGGAAAGTTTCTTTCCAAATGCCCGAATATTTCAAAACGTCTTGACGGCAAAAAGCATTAAACTTTTCCACTCCGTATTCTTCAATGGCTTTGTGTCCGGAAACACCTAATTGCTTTTCGGCGGACATTTCTGCCGGTAATCCGTGGCAATCCCAACCTAAACGGCGTTCAACCCGTTTACCGCGCATTGTTTGATAACGTGCAACAACGTCTTTGACGTAAGAAATCATAATATGTCCGTAGTGTGGCATACCGTTTGCAAACGGAGGACCATCATAAAATACGAATTCTTCCGCACCTTTTCTGCGTTCAACAGATTTTTCAAAAGTACGATTTTGACGCCAAAATTCAATAGTCATTTTTTCTCTGGCAACAACATCGTTTTTTCCATCTAATTCCGGATAAAATTTTTCTTTTTCAGACATAGTTCTTCTCTTTCTTTAATTTAATGATTGTTTTATATTGGGGAAATGTTTTGAATAAAAAGATGATAGCGGCTGTTAGCCACTAATTCGAGTAATAATAATTATGTTGTTTATCTTTTTCATAGTTGCAGTATATCGAATCTTTTACATAAATGCAAGAAAAATTTTAATTTATCAAAGAAGCTTCCAACAATTCTTTTGTATAATTATCTTTCGGGTGGGCAAAAATTTTGCGCACATCATTGATTTCAACGCAAGTCCCTTCCTTTAAAACTAACACATCATCGGCCATTTGACGAACAACGTTCATATCATGTGTAATCAGCAAATAAGCCACTTTCGTTTGCTGACGGATTCGATTGAGCAACGACAAAATCAATTGTCTGTTACGGGCATCCAAAGCACTAGTCGGTTCATCCAAAATCAATACTTTCGGCTTTAAGATTAAAGCACGCGCAATCGCCACCCGTTGCCGTTGTCCGCCGGACAATTGGTGCGGATAACGATCCGACATATAAGGTTTCAAATCAACCTGCTCCAAAGCTTCACGCACCCGTTTTTGTTTTTCTTCTTTTGACAACTTCGGAAAGTGAACGTTCAAACCTTCCGCTATAATTTGCGAAACGGTCATACGCGGGTTTAATGAAGAAAACGGGTCCTGGAAAACAATCTGTATTTGATTGCGTATTTTGTTAAATTTTTGGGTTGATAAAGACAAAATTTCGCGTCCTTGCAAATATGCTTTTCCCTTTGCGGGTATCAAACGCAACAAACCCATTGCCAAACTGGTTTTACCGCTTCCGCTCATACCGACAATGGCCAACGTTCTGGCCGGATATAATCCGAAATTCAGCGGTTTTAATGCCACCAAATTGCCATAAGAAACCGTTAAACCTTTCGCCTGCAAAACAGGGTCATCGGAATATATTTTTTCATGTACCAAATGCGGTTCTTTTCGTTTAGGCACAAACGGCAAAATATGTCCGTGCTCCATGCAATAAATGTGATTTGTCATATACGAAACAACGGCGATATCATGGCTGATAAACAAAATGGATAAACCCAACTTTTTTTGTAATTCCTTTAACAAATCCAACACTTGTTTTTGCAAAGAAACATCCAAAGCCGTTGTCGGTTCATCGGCAATCAACAATTCCGGTTCGCCCGCCAACGCCATAGCAATTAAAACACGTTGTCTTTGACCGCCGGACAACTGGTGCGGATAGCTGTCCAAAATACGTTTTTTATCTTGTGTTAAACCGACCAAATCCATCAATTCAAAAATGCGTTTTTGTGACGCTTGCTTAAAATGAATTTTCATCACTTCCGATATTTGTTTTTTGACTTTATGCAAAGGGTTTAAAGCGGTCATGGGTTCTTGGAAAATCAGTGCGATTTTACGCCCGCGTATTTGACGCATTGTATCCAACGGAGCGCCAATCAACTCTTGCCCGTTTAGTTGAATACTGCCACGCAAAGAAGCGTCCGGCACCAATCCCAAAACGGACAATGCCGTCAATGATTTTCCGCTACCGCTTGTTCCGACCAAAGCTACCGTTTCGCCTTTTTGAATATCAAAGGAAATGTTTTGAACAATAGGTCTTTTACCCAATGTTACGGACAAATGGCGAACACTCAATAAAGCATTTGATTTAGGTAAATCCGTAAAGGCTCTGTGCTGTGCTTTGATTAAACTTTTACGTCTTGGGTCAAAAGCATAACGCACACCTTCACCGACAAAAACAAGGCATATCAACAAAACAGCCGTTGAAATAAAAGCAGATAATCCCAACCATGGCGCTGTAATATTTTCTTTACCCTGTCGTACCAATTCCCCCATAGAAGGTGAACCTGCCGGCATACCGAAACCCAAAAAATCCAACGCCGTCAAAGCAACAATTCCGGACGATAAAATAAACGGAATATAAGTCACGGAAGCAACCAAAGCATTCGGTAAAATGTGGCGAACAATAATGCGTTTATCCGAAACACCCAAAGCATGCGCTGCTTTCACATATTCGAAATTACGTCCGCGCAAAAATTCGGCACGAACAACGCCGACCAATCCCGTCCAACTGAACAACAACAAAATAATCAGCAAAGTCCAAAAACCGGGCAATAAAATGCTGGACACGATGATTAAAATAAACATTTGCGGTAAGCTGCCCCAAATTTCCAAAAACCGTTGCATAAACAAATCCGTTTTACCGCCAAAATACCCTTGTATTGCCCCGACAAAAATGCCGATAACGGAAGATATCAAAGTCAAAATCAAACCAAACAAAATACTGATACGAATACCATAAAGCAAGCGCGCCAAAACATCACGTCCCTGATCGTCCGTACCCAACCAATTTTGCATTGTCGGTCTGGACGGTGACGGTTCTTGCAAATCATAATTTATGGTATCGTAAGAAAACGGAATCGGAGGCATAACCATAAAACCGTTTTGATTGATTTGTTCGATTGTATAAGAATCTTTATAGTCCGCATAGGTCGGTAAAGATCCGCCGAAAAATTCGTCCGTATAATCGGTTATAATCGGAAAGTAAGCATTACCTTTATACCACACAAACAACGGTTTATCATTGGCGATAATCGGCGCAAACAACGACAAAATAAATATGCCTAAAAACAAAATCAGCGCATAAAAAGCCCGTTTTTGCTTTTTGAAAATTTGGAAACGATAACGGAAAGCATTCATCATGATTGCCTCCGTTCAAAATCGATTCTGGGGTCAATCAGACGGTAAGTCAAATCGCTGATTAAATTCAAAACCAAACCCAACAAAGCAAACATATACAGCGTTCCGAAAATAACCGGATAATCCCTGTTCATCACAGATTCAAAGCCCAACAATCCCAATCCGTCCAAGGAAAAAATAACTTCTATCAACACAGAACCCGTAAAAAGCATCCCCACCAAAACGGCCGGAAATCCCGCAACAATAATCAACATAGCATTACGGAAAACGTGCCGATATAAAACTTGTGTCGGGGTCAGTCCTTTTGCCGCCGCCGTTATGGTATAATTTTTATGCATTTCGTCCAAAAACGAATTTTTCGTCAGCATTGTCAATCCGGCAAATCCGCCGATAACCATAGCAAACACCGGCAACGCCATGTGCCATAAATAATCCCCGATTTTTCCGAACAATGACAAAGAATCCCAGTTATCAGAAACCAACCCCCGCAAAGGAAACCAATTCAAATAACGTCCGCCGGCAAATAAAACAACCAAGAAAATAGCAAACAAAAATGACGGAATAGCATAACCGATAATAACACACCAACTGGTCCACACATCAAATTTGGTACCGTCTTTTTGTGCTTTTCGAATACCCAGCGGAATTGAAATCAAATAAATAATTAAAGTGGAAAAAACACCCAAAGAAATGGATACGGGCATTTTTTCTTTGATTAAATCCGTCACTTTTTTGTTTTGATAAAAGCTGTTACCAAAATCAAAAACCAAATACTTTTTCATCATCAACAAAAAACGTTTATGAAGCGGTTTATCAAATCCGAATTCGTGTTCCAATTGCTTTTTCAAATCATCACGAACACCTTGTGCACCTTGATATTTTGAATTACTGGCAACGCTTTCGGCCGCCCCACTGCCAGCCCCTGAAATACGGGCTGTTGCTGATACGGCATTACCTTCCATTTTTATCATCATTTGTTCAACGGGTCCGCCCGGTGCCAACTGAATAAATAAAAAATTGACCAACATAATGCCAAACAAAGTCAGCGGGATTAAAAGCAATCGTTTCAAAATATATTTTTTCATTTTTTCACCCACCACGTCATTATGCTGTTTCCATGCAACGGCGTTATGTCCGGCATACCGAATTTGTTCCAATAAATAATGCGTGTTTTATTTGTGTGCCATTGCGGTATCACATAAAAACCCCACATTAAAACGCGATCCAAAGCACGCGTTGCCGTAACCAATTCTTCACGTGTATTTGCGCTGATAATTTTTTCAATCAAACTGTCAACAACCGGACTTTGAATACCGGCAAAATTATAACTGCCGTTTTGATTAGCGGCTTCGGAACCCCAAAAATAAAGTTGCTCGTTTCCGGGGGATAAGCTTTGTCCCCAAACCATCACAAACATATCAAAATCAAAGCTGTCCAATCGATGTTTATATTGCAAAGCGTCCATAACACGAATGCGTGCGGTAATACCGATTTTTTTCAAATTACGTACAAACGGCAACGCTATTCTTTCCCATGCGGAAGCACCGCTACTGTCCAACAAAATTTCAAATTCAAAAGGCTGTCCTTTATCGTTTTTCAAAACACCATCTTGGATGTGCCAACCGGCTTGTCCCAACAAATCCAAAGCCTTTAACAACTGCGGACGCGGATTTTTACTGTCCAACTCCGGCACGCTGACGGGTTCAGTAAAAACACGTTCATCCAACTGGTCCGCAAAAGGCTTTAACAAAGCCAATTCATTTTTATCGGGAAGCCCTTTTGCCGCCAATTCGGAATTATCAAAAAAGCTTTTTGTCCGGTGATATGAACTGTGAAATAATTTTTCATTCAACCAATTAAAATCCAACACATATTGCATTGCTTCACGCACTTTTATATCCGCAAAAACTGGACGGCGTGTATTCATCACAAAACCTTGCATACCGCTGGGTAATCCGTGCGTAAATTCCCTTTTTATCAACCGCCCTTCTTGAACGGCCGGTATATCATAAGACAATGCCCATTTTTTTGCTTCATTTTCAACACGTACATCGTATGCTTCGGCTTTCAAAGCTTCCACAGCAACGGACGTATCGCGGTAAATATCATATCGAATTTCATCAAAGTTATTCATACCGCGATTAACCGGCAAATCAGCACCCCAATAATTCGGATCACGTTCATAAACGACCGAACGATTCAATTCAAAATTTTTCAATCGATAAGCACCCGAACCCAACGGCATTTGCAATGTTGTTGCTTCAAAATCTTTGCCGTCCCAATCTTTTTTGGATAAAACGGGCATTTGTCCCAAAATCAAAGGCAATTCACGATTGTTTTTGTCTTTGAAAGTGAATAAAACACGCAATTTATCGGTGGCTTCGGCTTTTTCGACACCGCTGTAATAATAACGATATTGCGGAACGCCCTTTTCACGCAACGTTTCAAAAGTAAAAACGACATCTTCGGCCGTTATCGGTGTACCGTCCGAAAAGCGCGCTTTCGGATTTATTTCAAAAGCAACCCATGAACGATCTTCCGGCACTTCTATTTTTTCAGCAACTAATCCGTATTCGGAAAACGGTTCGTCCATAGATGATACCATCAAAGTTTCAAACACTAAACCGGTACCGGGGGCGCTGTTTCCCTTGATAACAAACGGATTAAACGTGTCAAAAGAACCAAAAGCCGCTTGGCGTAAAACACCCCCTTTGGGTGCGTTCGGATTGACATAATCAAAATGCGTAAAATCAGACGGATACTTCAAATCGCCGTGCATAGCCGTTCCGTGCATCGGTTTTGCCGACACATTAAACGCCCAAAACAAACACAGCAAAAAAGCAAAAAGCTTACTCATCCTTTGAACCGCAACTCCACGTCTTCCGGCAATTCCATATTTTGATATTTGGTAATCGGCTCATCTTTTGAAATATTCAAAACAGCCGGCGGTTCCTTTAATTGTTTTTTGACCAAATTGCCGACTTCTTCATGGACGGCGACAGGATCGTTCAATACATTGCATCTTAACGCCTTTACCCAGTCGTTCAACCGTAATTGCAATTTTTTATTTTCAAGGCTTAAATAAACCAACGCCATTGCAATGGCAATAATAACCAAAGGTAAGAACAATCCCATTAAAATAACAACGTAATTTATGCCGGATACAACTTGTCCTTGATTCAAAAAAGAAATGATAAAACCAATCCACAACAAAGATGTGGCAACACAAGCACTTAAGAAAAAAACTAAAAATCCCATTTGATTACCTCACAAAACCGGCTACCCAAAATATAAAAACGAAAATTGCGGCCAAAACAACCAACGCACGCCAAAACATAATTATTTCCTTTCTGTTATAAAAGTTGATTTGATGATTTTCACAATATCATATATTTTATAAAAAAACATCAAAAAAGTGTAAGAGGAATAATTTTATTGATGAAAACTTTAGATTTTGAAAAAACAATTGGTGAAGTTGAAGAAAAAATCGAAGCTTTGCGTCACTTAAGCGAACCCAACGGCATTGATATTGATGCTGAATTAGTACGTTTGCAAACAAAGCTGCAAAAACATATGGAATTAGCATATGCTAACTTGACTGCTTGGCAAAAGGCTTGCGTTGCCCGCCATGAAAATCGTCCGCATACAGTGGACTACATTCACGCCTTAATTAAAGACTTTTTTGAATTAAAGGGCGATCGTTGTTTTGGTGATGATGAAGCTATTATCGGTGGTATAGGACGTTTCAACGGACGTACTGTAATGGTCCTAGGACAGGAAAAGGGCTACGATACGCAAACCAGAGTTCAACATAATTTTGGAATGGCCAGACCGGAAGGATATCGCAAAGCA
>JAGBRF010000079.1 GCA_017632555.1 Alphaproteobacteria bacterium
GCGTATTAAAGACAATCAAGGTCTTTATCGCCGTTAAACGTAAGTTGCAACCGGGTGATAAGATGGCCGGTCGTCACGGAAACAAAGGTGTGGTTTCCCGCGTATTACCTATCGAAGATATGCCTTATACAGAAGACGGTACACCAATGGATATCGTGTTGAACCCGTTGGGCGTTCCTTCTCGTATGAACGTGGGACAGGTTTTGGAAACACACTTGGGCTATGCTTGCCATGAATTGGGTGTTCAAATCGGTAAGATGCTGGACGAAGTTCGCAAGAACAACAAAACAATTGCAGATTTGAAAGCCAAAATGGAAGACGTCTATGAAAAAGACGAATACAAAGAAGAAATTGAATCGATGTCTGATGCGGAAGTTTTGGAATTAGCCGACAATTTGAAAGACGGTGTTCCTATTGCAACACCGGTTTTCGATGGCGCAAAAATGGACGACATCAACAGAATGTTGGAAAAAGCAGGTTGCCCGACATCAGGTCAAGTGACATTGTATGACGGTTTAACCGGTGAACCTTTTGATCGTAAAGTGACAATCGGATATATGTATATGTTGAAGTTGCACCACTTGGTTGATGAAAAGATTCACGCCCGTTCAATCGGTGCTTACAGTTTGGTAACGCAACAACCTTTGGGTGGTAAGGCTCAATTCGGTGGTCAGCGTTTCGGTGAAATGGAAGTTTGGGCTTTGGAAGCTTACGGTGCTGCATACACATTGCAAGAAATGTTGACGGTCAAATCCGATGACGTTTCGGGTCGTACAAAAGTGTACGAAACATTGGTACGCGGTGACGATAACTTCGAATCCGGCATTCCGGAATCATTTAACGTGTTGGTCAAAGAAATGCGTTCTTTGTGCTTGGACGTTGAGTTAAATCAAAAAGAAGCTTAATAAGATTAAGAGAAGGAAAAGAAAATGAATGAATTGGTAAAAATGTTTGGACAAGTGAGCAATCCTCAATCTTTCGATGATATCAAGATTCAAATTGCCTCTCCGGAAAAAATTCGCTCTTGGTCTTATGGCGAAGTGAAAAAACCGGAAACGATCAACTATCGTACATTCAAACCGGAAAAAGACGGTTTGTTCTGTGCGAAAATTTTCGGACCGGTAAAGGACTATGAATGTTTGTGCGGTAAATACAAACGTATGAAATATCGTGGTATCGTTTGTGAAAAGTGCGGTGTTGAAGTCACTTTGTCAAAAGTACGTCGTGAACGTATGGGACACATTGATTTGGCTTGTCCTGTTGCACACATTTGGTTCTTGAAATCTTTGCCAAGCCGTATCGGTTTGTTGGTTGATATGCCACTGAAAGATTTGGAATCTGTTTTATACTTCGAAAAATATATGGTTGTTGAACCGGGTTTGACACCGCTTAAAATGCACGAATTATTGACAGATGAACAATATGAAAAAGCCGTTGAAGAATACGGTGAAGATTCTTTCCATGTCGGTATCGGTGCGGAAGCTTTGAAAGATTATTTGGCTCAAATGGATTTGGAAAAAGAAGCCAAAGAAATGCGCGAAGAATTAAAGAACACAAATTCCGATATGCGCCGCAAGAAGATTGTTAAACGTTTGAAGATTGTTGAAGCCTTTATTGAATCCGGATCTCGTCCTGAATGGATGATTTTGGATGTTATTCCGGTTATTCCGCCTGAATTGCGTCCGTTGGTTCCATTGGATGGCGGTCGTTTTGCAACATCTGACTTGAACGATTTATATCGCCGTGTTATCAATCGTAACAATCGTTTGAAACGCTTGATTGAATTGCGTGCGCCGGATATCATTATCCGCAACGAAAAACGTATGTTGCAAGAATCCGTTGATGCTTTGTTTGATAACGGTCGCCGTGGTCGTGCAATCGTTGGTACAAACAAACGTCCGTTGAAATCTTTGGCTGATATGTTAAAAGGTAAACAAGGTCGTTTCCGTCAAAACTTGCTTGGTAAACGTGTTGACTATTCAGGTCGTTCCGTTATTACAGTGGGTCCGGAATTGATGTTGCACCAATGCGGTTTGCCGAAACGTATGGCTTTGGAATTATTCAAACCGTTCATTTATGCAAAATTGGAACAATACGGTTTAGCCAATACAATTAAAGCCGCAAAACGTATGGTGGAAGCAGAACGCACGGAAGTTTGGGATATTTTGTCAGAAGTTATTCGTGAACATCCTGTATTGTTGAACCGTGCTCCGACTTTGCACCGTTTGGGTATTCAAGCATTTGAACCTGTTTTGATTGAAGGTAAAGCCATTCAATTACACCCGTTGGTTTGTACAGCGTTTAACGCCGACTTCGATGGTGACCAGATGGCTGTTCACGTTCC
>JAGBRF010000002.1 GCA_017632555.1 Alphaproteobacteria bacterium
CATCGATTTGCGAGCATTGGCAAATTCGGCCGCATTCAAATAACGCGTATGGTAAAGCATTCGGATAAAAACATATTTGTTCGGAATATCTTTTAAGAAACAATGATGGAAAAAGTTTACTTTATCTAACGCTTTCTTTTCATTGAAAAAATCGTAATTTCCATTCGATTTTTCGTAAATACATTGTAATAACATCATAACGTCTTGAACGGACGATTGTGTCCCATCAAAAATGGATATAACATCAACACCGCACGGACAATTTAATTTTTCACAAGAGCTTAAAAAATCATAAAACATATTCCGTGCTTTTTTGCGCAACGAAAAATGATTTTTATAAATGTTGGCAAAGCATTCTTTCCATCCGTATTCTTTTATACCGTTTTCTTTAAGATAATCCAAAACATCTTCGCTGACCGCTTCGGGAGTAATTTGCGATAATTTAGCCAACAAAACGGGCTTTAAAATGTTTTTTCCTTTTTCATACTGCGGGAAAATTTCCGGGGAAATAGCCATAGATCGTTTAACCGCATCAAACATATCTTCGCTTTCAAAGATATATTTTGTTAAATAATCATATTGCGGATAAGTTTGTTTTAATTTGGGAATATCACAATCCAGTTTGGTAACCTGTCCCAACAAGCCGTCATTTTGCGCATATAATTGTCCCGACATCAACTTTGACAACATACCGACTTCTTCCAACACGCTGGAATATACTTTTGTCAAATCGGATATGTAGTCATTAAACAATTGTTGCATAAAAGCACCCTAATCTTACATCGGGGTGATAATAGCACGTTTTTAGTGCTTTTTCAACATTTTTCGTTTTGTTTTGAGTTTGGCTCGTTTGAAAATCGGCGAAAACAACAACCCGCCGGTTAAAGGAACTGCTTCCTTCAAAATCGCCCCGATAATTTGACCGCGTTCAAAAATGCGTCCCGTACGAACACCACGCAATATTTCTTTATTTTCATCATAATTGTAATAATCATCAGTCAAAGCACTGACCGGAATCAAACCGTCCGCCCCGTATTCGTCAATACTGACAAACAACCCGAAACGTGTTACGGACGAAACACGAACATCGAATAATTCGCCCGTCCGATTGGCCAAAAAAGACGCAACATAACGGTCAACGGCATCTTGTTCAGCGGCGGCTGATTGCCTTTCCGTTGCGGAAATATGTTCGGCCATTTTTTCAAAGGATTTTTCTTCTTCCTCTGACAAACCGCCCTGTCCCAACTTTAATCCGCTAATCAAAGCGCGATGCACCAAAATATCGGCATAACGGCGAATAGGCGATGTAAAATGTGCATATTTATCCAAAGCCAATCCGAAGTGTCCGATGTTATCCGGACTGTATTCGGCCTGGGCCTGTGTCCGCAAAACCATCTCATTTACAACAACAGCAGATTTCTGCGCCTTTGGAGATGATAAAATATCATTAAAATCTTGCGGTTTTGTTGCCAAACCTTTCTTCAAAAACAAACCCAACGGCTTTAAAAAATTTTGCAAGCTTATCATTTTTTCTTCGCTGGGCTTATCATGAATACGATACATAGTCGGCAATTTTAACTTTTCCAAAGTTTGTGCCGCGGCGACATTGGATAAAATCATCAACTCTTCAATCATTTTATGGCTGTCAAACCGTTCACGCAATTTTATTTCAATAACTTGTCCTTTATCATTCAAAACAACTTGTCGTTCAGGTACGTCCAATTCCAAAACACCACGCATTTGACGGGCTTTCAATAAAGATTGATATGTCCCTTTTAAGTGTGTCATCAAATCACCCAATCCGGCGATTTTTGTTTTACCTTGAAAATCGGCTTCAACTTCATCATAAGTCAAACGCGCTTTTGAACGAATCATCGCCCGCAAAAAACGTGATTTTAATTTATTTCCCGACTTATCAATCCATAATTCACACACCATTGCCGGCCTGTCTTGATTAGGATTGAGCGAACATAATCCGTTGGATAATTCGGTTGGCAACATCGGTAAAACCCGATCCGGAAAATACGTTGAATTGCCACGCAAAAAAGCGTCTTTATCCAAAGCATTACCATATCGAACAAACCAAGCAACATCGGCTATTGCAACATAAATATGCCACCCGTTTTTATTTTTCGAATCCGTATCCGGTTCAGCAAAAACAGCATCGTCAAAATCACGTGCATCAGCGCCGTCAATTGTCACAAAGGAAACATCCCTTAAATCCGTTCTGTTTTCCATAGGCGGCAATTTGGCTTTTTTTGCCATTTCCAAAGCCGATTTTGAAAAATCAACCGGCAAACTGTGTGCAAAAATAGAAATTAAACTGGCCGCATGCGCATCGGTTGATTTTCCGATTTTTTCAATAAAACGAGCCACCGGATGAGATGTTCGGCGTTCAGGAATTTCAACCAAAACCAAATCGCCGGCTTTCAGATCTTTCGGGAAAGTATCGTCCATTGAAAAAGCTTCTTTGAATCGTCTGTCCACGGAAACGATTCGTCCGTCAAACAAAACACCGACCATTTTATTGTCAGCACTGGATAATTGTTTTAAGGCTTCCCCTTCATATAAATGTTGGTTCAATCGATGAATTTTTGCTTGCACAACATCACCGACTTTCGGTAACAGTTTTATTTTTGATGTGTTTAATAGAATTTGAGGTGGCTCGCCTTCTTCATGCCAATGCAACGGACGACCAACCAAAGAACCGTCCGAAACTTGACCGGTGATTTCAACGACGATTCTGTCGGGCAATAAACCTTGCATAGAAAAGCGCCGACCGCGCCGTTCAATTAAACCTTGATTTTCAATTTCTTTCAAAAGATGTTTCAAATAAGCTCTGGCTTCGCCTTTGGCACCGAAACTTCGGGCAATTTCACGTTTGGACATTTCTTTGCCCTGATCGTTTAAAAAAGCAATCAATTCATCTTGCGTTGGTAAATGAGTTGCTTTTTTTGCCATTTTTTGTTCCTAAATTTAACTGCTTTCTTTTGCCAAATTACCAAAGAATGTATACTTGCCGTCAAAGTATAAATTGATGGTGCGCGTGTCACCGTGTCTGTTTTTAGCAACATTGACTTCGGCACGTTTTGCCAAATCTATTTTCTTTTGTTCCCATTCCTGACAACGTTTTTGGAATGATTCACCGCTTTCTTTTTCCCTTTGAACCGGTTTGTCATTTTCCAAATAATACGATTCACGGAAAACAAACATAACCAAGTCGGCATCCTGTTCAATAGAACCGGATTCACGCAAGTCGGACAATTGCGGACGTTTATTGTCACGCGATTCGACCAAACGGCTCAACTGGGATAACACAATAACGGGAACACCCAATTCTTTTGCCATCACCTTTAATGAACGGGTCATTTCGGACAAAGCCTGAACACGATTTTCGGCGCGTCCGCTTTCTTGAATTAACTGCAAATAGTCAATCACAATCAAGCCCAATCCATGTGATTTATCACGTTTCATTCGGCGGGCACGATTTTTAATTGCTGTCACGGTTATTGCCGATGTTTCATCAACCATCAACGGTAATTCGTCCAGTGTTTTAATGGCCTCCGCCAATTTATCAAATTCCGAAGGACTTACTTTGCCCGAAGAAATTCGGTTGCCTTCAATTTGCGTATAGTTTGATAAAATACGACCGGCCAATTCAGCAGAAGACATTTCCAATGAAAAGAACGCAACGCTTTTCTTTTCGGCATTCTTTTTGTTTTGTTCTTTGAAATGTTCCGCCACGTTTGTTGCAATACAAGTTGCCAAGGCCGTTTTACCCATACCCGGACGACCGGCAATAATAATCAAGTTTGAATTATGCAACCCGCCCAACAAACTGTCCAAATCCACCAATCCGGTCGGAACACCGCCAACCCCGTTTGGATTAGCCATTGCTTCCTGAGTCACTTGTAATAACTGATTGGCACCGAAAGATAATTGTTTCGGACCGCCTTCCAACTCGCCTTCATCGGCCAAATCGTAAAGCATTTTTTCTGCCGATTCGATTTGATGAACGGCCGGATTATCCAAAGAAATTTCAAAAGCATCATTGACAACGTCAGTACCAAAAGAAATCAACTGACGGCGAATATAACGGTCAAAAATTTGTGTTCCGTAATCGCCTGCGTTGATTGTTGTTGTAGAAGATGCTGCCAACTGGAATAAATAATCCGCCCCACCGACTTCTTCCAAAGAACCTTCACGGGCGAAAAAATCCTTTAAAGTAATCGGATCGGCCAAACGACCGCGTTCCGACAATGTTTGACAAGCTTTATAAATTTTTCCGTGCGCCGCACTGGCAAAATGTTCCGGCTTTAAAAATTCAACCACTTTTTCCATAGCGCGATTGTTTGTCAAAATTGCCCCCAATAAAGCTTGTTCAGCTTCGATACTTTGGGGTGATAAACGCATATTTGAATTTTCCGTTGATAATTTTTCTTCAGTCATTTTTTATCCTTTATTAAACTTTTGGGTCTATCGTACATAAGAAAACGAAAAAAGTAAATCTTTTTTATCTTCAAAAAAGTTGTTTTTTGTTGACTCCCATCTTGTCCCATGCTATCCCATAAAATGACATAAGAGTGTATCGAGTCGGATTCTCACCCCGAATCGGAACCGTTGATTGTAAAACGAAAGGAAACAAATGAAAACCGCCTTGTTTTTAAGTACTGTTTGCAACAAAGTTGATGCCAAATATCGCGTATCGATACCGGCGTCCTTTCGTCAATTGATAGAAGAAAAAAATGCCGACTTGATTTTATATCCGTCATTTCAATTTCCGTGCATAGAAGGTTGCAGTGGCGATGTTTTGGTGCAACTGGCTGAAAAATTGGATTCGGAACAGTCTTTATTTGCACCGCAAAAACAAAGTATTCAAAGCCTGATTTTCGGTTCATCAAAGGCATTTGTTATGGATTCGACCGGTCGCATTTGTTTAACAAAAGAACTGATGACTCATGCTAAAATCAAAGATGAAGCCGTTTTTGTCGGTTGCGGAAAAACTTTTCAAATTTGGAATCCGGATCTTTGGGCAAAAGAAGAAGAAAAACGCCGTACTCAAATGGGGGAAATGATTCATGAATAAACGTCCGCATATTCCCGTTTTATTAGATGAAGTTATTCAATCTTTGCACGTACAAAAAGACGGGATTTATGTTGACGGAACTTTTGGCGCAGGCGGATACACAGAAGCTATTTTGAATGCCGCACCAAACGTTAAAGTTATTGCGATTGACCAAGATGAAACCGCCATTGTTGCAGGACAAGAATTGGTTAAAAAATACGCCCCACGATTGACTTTATTGCATAACCGCTTTGGAAACATGGGCGAAATTGTTTCAACCCAAGTTGATGGGGTTGTTTTGGACATTGGTGTTTCTTCCATGCAAATTGACCAAGCCAAACGCGGTTTTTCATTTCAAAAAGACGGTCCGCTTGATATGCGTATGGGACAAACGGGACAAACTGCCGCCGATGTTGTGAATACTTTTGAAGAAAAAAAATTGGCCGACATCATTTATCAGTATGGCGAAGAAAAGTTTTCACGCAAGATTGCAAAAGCCATTGTAGAAGCCAGAGTTTCAAAGCCTTTTGAAACAACTATGGAATTAGCAAATTGTATTCACAAAGTAATTACGTCCAAATCGGGCAATATTGATTCGGCAACCCGCACATTTCAAGCATTACGCATTTTCGTCAATGATGAATTGGGCGAATTGGAACGCGGTTTAATCGGCGCACAAAAGATACTTAAAGACGGGGGTATTTTATCGGTTGTGACCTTTCATTCTTTGGAAGACCGCATTGTTAAAAACTTTTTACAATCGGCCACAGCGCCTGTCCGTCACAAAAACAAATACAAACCAACGGAAGAAAAATCCGATGCGCCGTTTGAATTGGCGTTCAAAAAGCCCATATCAGCAAGTCAAAAAGAAATATCCGTAAATCCGCGTTCTCGTTCGGCGCATTTACGCAGTGCCATCCGGCAAAGGAAGGCAGCATGAAAAGATTCATATTTTACTTTTTGTTCGGTTTAATGGCTTTTCTGGCAACGTCCGGAATGTTCATTTTGAAATACCACGTTGTCGGCAAGGAAAAAGCTTTAGCTCGGACACGCAATCAAATCACGGAAAACAACCGCAGTATCCATATTTTAAGGGCGGAATGGACAAATTTAAGCGATTCAAAACGTTTGCGTATTTTGGTTGAAAAAAATACCAAACTGCAAAAAATCAAACCCTCGCAAGTCATTCACTGGGAAGATGTTGCCTTCCAAGATGATAAAGGGGGTGTCTGATGTTCTTTTGGCACAGAAAAAAAGAAGAACTTTATCCGATTGGAAAGGAAATTCCCTTAAAGGAAAGTGATGATTACCGTTTCATGGATTCTATTACTGTCCATGCGCTTAAAACCGGCCGAACAAGGATGATGTTTCTTGCAACAATTTTTACACTTGCTTTTTGTTTAATCGGATTGCGTTTATTTGAACAAACCGTTTTGAAACAAAACATCCGACCGGCATATAAAAGCACTTTGGATTTGACTTATCCGGTCAAACGCGCCGATATTTTGGACAGAAACGGACACATTTTGGCCACCAGCTTGCCGATTGTCAATTTATACGTAGATGCTCGATATATGCCCCACCCCGAAAAAATGGCGGACGCACTTATTTCCGTCTTTCCGGACATGGACAGAGCTGATTTGATGAAAAAATTATTATCCAAGCACAGTTTCGAATATTTGCGCAGAAACTTGACACCGGAAGAACAATACGAAGTCAATCGTTTGGGTTATCCGCAATTAAACTTTGACGCATCCGAACGCCGTGTTTATCCGCAAAGTAATTTGTTTTCTCATTTGGTGGGCTTTACAGATCTCGATAACGAAGGTATTGCCGGATTGGAATTGCAATATAATGATCGTTTGACCCAATCAAGCAGTCCGCTTGTTTTATCGGTTGACGTTCGCATTCAAGACACGGTTCATTCGATTTTATCGGAAGCCGTTGAAAAATTCCACGCAGATGGCGCTGTTTCCTTGGTTGTAGACGCAAAAAATGCGGAAATATTGGCCATGGTTTCTTTACCTGATTTTGATTTGAATCAAACACCGGTAGAACAGACATTGAATAAAGCTTCTGTCGGTATGTATGAATTGGGTTCCGTTATGAAACCGTTCACGGTTGCTATCGGTTTGGAAACCGGCGTTGTCACCCCCACATCAACGGTTGAAGCGTTCAGCCCCTACAAATTGGCGCGTGGCAGAACCATTACCGATTTCCAAGCAGAAAACCGCGTCTTAAACATACCGGAAGTTTTGATTTACTCCAGCAACATCGGCACGGCAAAAATCGCTTTACAATTCGGACCGGCTGTTCAAAAAGAATTTTTGGGTCGTTTTCATTTTCTGGAAGCATTAAAACTTGACTTACCGGAAGCCGGTCGCCCGATTGTTCAAAAAAAGTGGGACGAAGTTGAAACGGCCACCATCAGTTACGGATACGGCCTGTCCGTTTCTCCGCTTCATTTGGTCAGCGCTTTCCGCGCCTTGATAGACGGCGGATATTATTTGTTGCCGACATTCATCAAAAATGCCAACGAAGATGCTATTTTAGAGCAAGTTCTTGATAAGAAAACTTCCACCCGTATGCGCCACATGTTGCGCGGTGTTGTGGAAGTCGGGTCCGGTAAACGCGCCAACATCAAAGGATACAACGTTATCGGCAAAACGGGAACTGCACAAATGCAAGACGAACGCGGACGATATATCGAAGGAAAAGTAAGAACTTCATTTATTGGTGCTTTTCCAATAGACAACCCAAAATATATCGTATATGTTATGATAGAGAATCCGGCAAAACGTAAAGAAGATTGGTATTTCAATACAGCCGGGTGGAATGCTTGTCCAACGGGGGGACAGATAATTGAAGCCATTGCTCCGATTTTGGGCGTAGAACCAAAAGAAGATGTGGAAAAACCCGCTTATATGGAAAGCGCATACAATTATATTCGTGAAAAGAAAAAGAAGAGGTAAAAAATGATTTTATCGGAACTGTTCAAAAAAGCAAACATTGTAACGCCCTATTCAACCGATATTGAAATTTCCGGTTTGGCAAGCGATTCCAGAAAAGTACAAAAAGGTGATTTGTTTATTGCTTTACAAGGAACAAAAGAAAACGGGGAAAAATTTATTCCCGATGCTATTCGTTTGGGCGCTGTTGCGGTTTTAAGCGAACACGCTGTTTCGGCAAACGTTCCTGTTTTTGATGCACCGAATGTCCAAAAAGCCGCTGCTGAATTAGCGGTAGCTTTTTATAATCCGAAACCGGAAAATTTGTTGGCTGTTACGGGAACAAACGGTAAAACTTCCACCGTCTTTTTTGTCAGAGAAATATTAAAAGCGCTTGGCAAAAATTCTGCCAGTATCGGCACTTTGGGTGTCCAATCCGATAAATACAAATCCTATACGGGTATGACAACGGCGGACAGCATCACATTAAATAAAGATTTGAAAGCATTGGCCGAAAACGGCGTTGATTATGCGGCTATGGAAGCTTCCAGCCACGGATTGGAGCAACATCGTTTAAGCGGTTTGCATTTCAAAGCATCTGCATTTACCAACCTGACACGCGACCATTTGGATTATCACAAAACAATGGAAAATTATTTGGCCAGCAAAATGCGCCTGTTTACCGAATTGACTGATGAAACAGCCGTTTTGAATGCCGACATTCCCGAATATTATCAAATCAGAAAGGCTTGCGAAGAAAAAGGATTAAAGATTATTTCCTATGGTCGAAACGGTGATGAAATCCGTTTGATTTCACAAAAATTAAATGAAATGGGACAAACTTTGTCCGTTCAAATTTTCGGCAAAAAATACAACATTGATTTACCTGTTGCCGGTAATTTCCAAGGAATCAATGTGTTGACGGCTATCGGACTTGTTTTGGCGTGCGGATTCAAAGTTGAAGATGTTATCGGCACCTTGAAACACTTAAAAAGCCCCGCCGGACGTATGGAATTTATAGCCAAGACACAAACAGGCGGAACTATTTTTGTTGATTATGCGCACACACCAGATGGCTTGGAAACCGCTTTAAAATCGCTTCGCAAACAAACAACAGGACGCTTGATTGTTATATTCGGTTGCGGTGGAAATCGTGATACGGGTAAACGAAAAATTATGGGTGAAATTGCCGAAAAATTGGCTGATTACGTCATTGTTACGGACGATAACCCCAGATATGAAAATGCGGCGGACATTCGCGCCCAAATTATGCAAGGTTGCCCGAACGGTCACCAAATTGCCGATCGTGCAAAAGCCATTTATCGCGGTATTCGTTTACTCAAAAAAGGCGATTGTTTACTGATTGCCGGTAAAGGTCA
>JAGBRF010000005.1 GCA_017632555.1 Alphaproteobacteria bacterium
AATCACGACTATGCGTGGCGTATTGTTTGCATAATGATAATTCAAAAAACGATTGAATAAATCATAAGCTTCCTGCAAAGTAAAACCATGCAAATCCAACACGTTTGGAACCTCCGCCTTTCGTTTGAAAGAAAGCGTTTTAATCAGCTTTCGACCGAAATTTTTTAATCGTGAAGCGTTGTTCAAAGGCGTTACCGTTTTTGTGTAAGCTTCCCACAGGGCTTTATCTTCATCCGTCAACATCTTTTTCACCATTCAGAAAGTAGCGGGCGGAGTTGCCCCTTTTGGCCATAAAATAAAGTATTTACCTTCGCTTTTCATACGACCGGCTTTTTGGAATGCTTCTTCGCCATATCCCCAAAAGAAATCACCGCGAACTGCCCCCTTTATCGCACCGCCCATATCTTGTGCTACAACCAATTGGCGAATATCGTCACCGTCCGGATCGGTTGTGCTTAAAAATACCGGTGTTCCCAACGGAATGAAGCGCGTATCCACCGCTAAACTGCGATGCGGTGTCAAAGGAACACCCAATGCGCCCAAAGGACCGTCCGTTTTTCCCGCAGTCTTAAAGAAAATATAACGCGGATTTTTATTCATATATTCAGTGGCTTTTTCGGGATTTTTCTTTAACCATTCACGAATGTGCGGCATAGATGATTTTCCCGCTTCCAAAACCCCTTCTTTACTTAAAATCGATCCGATACCGACAAAATCGTGTCCGTTATTACCGGCATAGCCGACATGGTAAATGCCATCAGGCGTTTCTATACGTCCCGAACCTTGTATATGCAAAATAAAGGCATCAACTTGATCATCGACCCAAAACAAAACAGGCGCCTTAAAGGTTTCTTCATTGATTTCATCACGCTTCAAATAAGGCAAAAACTTGCCGTTTTCAATGCGACCGACACGCGTTCCCGTATCACCGCCGGCAGTACAAACCGTCTTTGTATCCAATGAAACCAAATCTTCCGGTAAACCGTAAATAGGATATTTGTTTTTTTCATCTTTTGTCGCCGAACCGTTCAAAGAAGCTTCATAATACCCCGTGAACGTTCCCGTTTGTTTGCCATAAGAATAAACCGCATACGGTGTCATTGTGTTTTCAATAAACTTGCGAATTTGCTTTGTCGAACTGTCCTTTAAGCGAACAATTCCGTCACAAAAAATTTTCCAATCCGGCTTGTTTGCCATAACCTGACAATTTTTTTCCAATGCCGGTAAAGCTTCTTTCAAATCATCGCTTTTCCAACCCGGTAAAGCAGAATACGAAACACTTTTTATATCAAATGCTTTTTTATCGGAAACGCCACACCCTGTTATGCAGCCCAAAATAAACAGCCCTATCAGTGCATAGCTTTTCTTCATTAAACAGCCTCACTTTTTGTCGCAATAACAATCCATGAAGAACGCAATCCCGTTTCCTTTTGGAAAGTCCATGTATCTTTAACCAAAGAAATTTGTATTGGGTCACCTTCCAATACAACGCCGTTTTTATCACGTAAAACGTTCATTTGTTCAGTTACCAATTCAACCGTTATGCGTGTCGGCTTTTTTTCATCATTCTTTGATAAAATTTTTGATGAGTTGATGGCAATTAAAGAAAATTCCATTTTTTCGCCATTGTCTTGACGTTTTTGAATATCATCAACAAAAACATCAAAAACTTTGCGTGAAACCAAAGGCTTTAAGGTTTCTTTATTACCGCTGGCAAAAGCATCAACAACCGCATTAAATGCCATCTTGGCCCCCATCAAAAAATCTTCTTCATTAAATGTGTGGGGTTCCTTTTTTTCATTTTTTACGGGATTACCGGTTATTGTCATTTCGACAATTTGTCCCGTTCCCGGCAAAACACCGCGAAATTTTTCGGTCTTTACGGGTTCTTTTCCCAAAACGGAAACCAACTTTGATAAGATTACAACAGCTATAACAGCCAAAAAAATCCAACCTGCGTTCATTTTTATCCTCTTTTCTTCCTTTATATAATATCCGCTTTGAAAAAAAAGTATAGTCTTTTTTACTTTTTTAATGACAAAAGCTTTTTTTTGTTTATAATCGACCTATATTCATATCAGATATAGGTTAATCAATCCTAAAAATGAAAGGAAAAAAATATGAAAAAAGAAAAAGAAACAAAAAAAGCTGAAAACAAAGAAAAAAAAGAAGAAGCAAAACAAACTGTTGCACCTTTGCAAATACATACTCAATACATCAAAGATCTTTCTTTTGAAGCTCCGGGAATGCCGTTTTTGGGCGCTCAAATTAAAGAACCGCCAAAGGTCAATATCGGTATCGATTTGAACGCAGCTTGCGTCAATAAAGAAGAAAAACTTTTCACAGTTGAAATGGAATTGAAAATCCACGCAAACGCCGATGATAAAGTTGTCTTTATTTGTGAATTGACTTATGGTGCATTGGTTACATTGAACGTTCCTGATGAACATATTCAACCGTTGTTGTTGATTGAAGTTCCGCATTTGATGTTCCCGTATGTTCGTTCCATTGTTGCGAATACAACACGCGAATCCGGTATGGTTCCATTGACATTGTCACCGATTGACTTTGCTGCACTTTACCGTTCACGTATTTTGAAAGAACAAGAAAAGAAAGCAAACTAATTCATCTTAAAAAAGAAAATCCCCCGTTTTTGGGGGATTTTTTATTCGTAACGAACGGATTGAAAGTAAAGCCCCGATGCCGGTGCGGTTGGTCCGCCTTTTGTCCTGTCGCATGCGTGGAAAGCTTCGTGAAAATCATCAACCGTCCAATATCCCAAACCGACTTGCACCAAAGAACCGACCATATTACGCACTTGATGATGTAAAAAAGATTTTGCTTTTACCAAAAAGAAAACATAATCGCCACGCTTTGTAATAGTCAACTCGTCCAAAGTCTTTACGGGACTTTTTGCCTGACATTCAGATGCTCTGAAAGTTGAAAAATCATGTTTTCCCAACAATAACAATGCGGCTTTTTGCATAGACGGAATATCCAAAGGCAACCCGACATGCCAAACACGATTAGCATCCAAAACCGGTGGCGTTCTTCGGTTCAAAACTTTGTATATGTACGTTCTTTCCACTGCACTGAAACGCGCATGGAAATCATCTGCGACTCGTTCGACACTCAACACACCTATGGCATGCGGACGAACCAAAGCATTAAAGGAAGCTTGCGCCGCAAAAGTATCGATTTCAGTTGATAAATCAAAATGAGCCACCTGACCATAAGCATGCACACCGGCATCAGTACGCCCTGACCCGTAAATTTCGGCATTTTCATGCGCAAAAACAGCCAATGCTTTTTCTAACTCTTCTTGAACGGAAACACCATCTTTTTGTTTTTGCCAACCGCAAAAATTTGTTCCATCATATTCAACCGTTATTTTATATCGGGGCATTAAAGTTTTTCCCCTTTTTGAATTGGATAACCACGCAAAAAATCATCTTTCGGCATAGCCGCTTTTCCTGGGCGTTGCAATTGTGTCAAGCTGATAACCGTCCCAACACCGCAAGCAACATACAAATTGTCGTCCAATACAGTTCCGGGTGCTTCCCTTGTTGATTGAGGTTCTACGGTGGCATGCAATACCTTTATTGCTTCTCCGTTATGATTGAAATAAGCTTTCGGATATGGCGATAATCCGCGAATTTGAGCGCTTACCACATCAGCCGGCTTTGTCCAATCAATCAAGCAATCTTCCTTTGTTATTTTATGCGCATAAGTGACACCGTCAAAAGGTTGTGGCACAGGGGTTGGCATTTTTTCCAACACCTTCAAAATCAAACTTGCCCCGATTTCAGACAACTTATCATGCAATTCGCCCGCAGTTGTTTGGTGTGTAATAGGCGTGCTTTCAGAAAGCAACATATCGCCCGTATCCAATCCGGCTTCCATTTGCATAATGGTTACACCGCTTTGCGTATCTCCGGCCATAATCGCCCGTTGAATAGGTGCCGCCCCACGCCATCTTGGCAACAAGGAGGCATGAACATTGATGCACCCTTTCGGACAAGCATTCAAAATCGGTTGCGGTAAAATCAAACCATAAGCGCAAACAACGGCTATATCCGCCTCTAACATTTCAAATAATTTTTGTTCTGATTCACTTTTTAATGAAACGGGATAACGCACCATAATGTTATGCTTTTCCGCTTCCACCTGAACCGGTGAAGGCGTCAATTTTTGTCCCCGTCCGGCCGGACGCGGTGGTTGTGTGTAAACACAAACAACATTATGTTTTTCAATTAAAGATTTCAAAACCGGCACACTGAAGTCCGGCTTTCCCATAAAAATAACGCGCATTAATTTTTACCCTCTTCTTCTTTTTCTTTTCTTCTTAATTGTTTTTCATGCCGTTTCAAAATCAATTTACGGCGCAAAGGTGATATATGGTCAATGAAAACAACCCCGTCCAAATGGTCCATTTCGTGCTGAACAGCTACGGCCAAAAAGTCCGTAGCAGTCAAATCTTGCGGTTCGCCGTTTTCATCTAAATACTCGATTCGAACCGTTAAAAAACGATCCACCGGAGCAAATTGATTTGGAATGGACAAACACCCTTCCGAACATGTTTGAATATCATCGGAATGCCACACCATTCTGGGATTGACCATTTTCAAAGGTTGCTTTGTTTCTTCCTTTGCTGATATGTCAATAACCAACATGCGTTGCAACAAACCGACTTGAGGCGCAGCCAAACCAACCCCGTTTGATTCGTACATCGTTTCCAACATATCATCCAAAGTTTTACGAATATTGTCATCAACTTCTTGAACTTCAAGACTTTTTTGTCTTAAAATCGGGTTTGGTAACTGTAAAATTTTCATTTTCATAATTTTTTCCTTTTCTTTTTTTTCATTATAGCCTAAAATGAGAAAAAATAAAAGGGAGATTCTTAAAATGATGAAAAAAATAATTCTTGTCTTTATTTTATTTTCCGCATTTTTATTGGGAATATCATTGAAAACCCATGCGAATGATGAAATGGAATCGTTTCGTTTAGTTGTTTTAGGTGACAGTTTGGCTACTGGTTATGGTCTTTCACCGGAAGCCGGTTATATTGCTTTACTAAAAAATGTATTAAAGAAAGACGGATTGGATAATGTTTCGATTATTGATGCCGCCGTTGCCGGACAAAGAACAAGTGACGGGTTGGCTATGATGCCTTCCATTTTGGCAAAACGTCCGCATGCCGCCATTGTTGAATTGGGTATAAATGATGCTTTGCAAGGCGTAAACGGGCAAGAAATTCAAAAGAATTTGGAAACAATTGTAAGTATGTTCTTAAATAATGACATTCCTGTTATGTTGATCGGTGTCAAACCGCCAGTTGTTTCCGCCATAAGAAATCGTGATGAATTGCCTATGATATACAAAGCCGTTGCAAAGAAATATAAATTGGCATTTTATCCGCACTTTTTGGATGGTGTTTTGATTGAAAGAATGGGAACGTATGATTTTAAATATCTTCAAAATGATACGGTACACCCGAATGAAGCCGGTGTCTATATTATGTTGAAAAAAACATATCCGGTCATCAAAAAGTTTTTAATGAGCTTATAGGGGAAAACGACAATGATACGCTTATTCACGGGCTTGGAATTGCCTGAAGATATTCGTGAGCACATCTATACTTTACGTGGCGGTGTGCCTATGGCGCATTGGGTGGA
>JAGBRF010000080.1 GCA_017632555.1 Alphaproteobacteria bacterium
AAAATAATACCCAAAAAAGGTCTTATTTTTTTTAATATTTCTTTAAAAGACATCTGTTTTCTCCTTTAAATAGATATAGCCCTTTTCTTTATAAGAAAATTTTCTTAAATTTTTATTAAAAAAACAAACTTTTTTTATTTTTTTATATGGGCTCTCGGGTGCGCCTGATTGTAGACTTTGCTTAAATGAACGGTATCGACTTCCGTATATCGTTGCGTTGCGGATAACGAAGAATGTCCCAACAATTCTTGGACACTGCGCAAATCACTGCCGGCTTCCAATAAATGCGTTGCAAAGCTGTGTCGCAAAGCGTGTGGTGTCACCGTTTCGGGCAAGCCCAATTCCCGTCTTAAACGGCGAATTTGACGTTGTACAACACCGGGGTTGATTTGTTCACCACGTGCCCCAACAAACAACGGCGAGTTATCGGAAATTTCAAAAGCGCGTTCTTTCAAATATGCCGACATTGCTTTTTTAACTAAACCCAAAACGGGAACCAATCTTTCTTTATTGCCTTTTCCCCGAATAACCAACGCATCACCCGATTTGCGCCATTGTCCGACCGTTAAACCCAAAGCTTCCGATATACGCAATCCGCAACCATATAACAAAGTCAGCAAAGCAACATCGCGAAGACCTTGCCATTTTTCTTTTTGGGCACCGTATGCCGCATGCAATAAATGCAACGTTTCATCTTGCCCCAATGGTTTGGGTAAAGTTTTGGGCGGGCGCGCCGAACGCACAGCATTGACAGCGGTATTTTCAATATCATAATTTTTGTGCAAAAATTTGAAATAATTGCGCAAAGATGACATATTGCGTGACAAAGAAGAACGTCCCAACCCCGAAGTATTGCGCCAAACTAAAAACCCGCGAAAATCAGTCACGGACAATTTTTTCAAATCCTTTAATCCGACCGAATGTTGTAAATTTTTACGCAAATAAATAAAAAATTCTTTCAAGTCTATCAAATAACTTTGTGCGGTATGCACGGACAATCGCCTTTCCAACGTCAGCCAATTATACCAAGCACCCGTTGCTTCAAATGCTTTTTTTTCTAAATAATTTTGAAAATCCTTGATGTTTTGCATTCTTTTTTATATCCTTATGTCAAAGAGTATAAGAAAGAAAAAATTAAAATGCAAAAAATTTCTGTTTTATTGCCCAACCTTTTTTCCGTTTGCACTTATTTTGCGGATAAAAAACCGGATGCCGGCACTTTTGTTTTGGCGCCGTTCGGCAAGACAAATTATTGCGGAGTTGTTTGGGATTATCCTGTTGACGAATCTTTTCCGGATGGAAAAATAAAACCGATTTTAAAGGTGTTAGATGACGTTCCTCCCTTATAAAAAAATGTGCGATCTTTTGTGGATTGGGTGGCGCAATATACTTTGTCGCCGGCGGGTATGATTTTGAAAATGGTATTGCCAACGGACGTTTGTGAAAAAAGCAAAAAACCGATTGAATTTGAAATACCTCAAATAAATAAAAATGAAATTCATTTTTCTGATGAACAGCAATTTGCCGTCAATCGTATTTTGCCCAAAATCGAACAAAAATTTTCCGTCACTTTAATTGACGGAGTGACCGGTTCTGGAAAAACCGCCGTTTATTTTGAAGCTATTTCAAAGGCGTTGAAGTTAAACAAACAAGTGTTGGTATTATTGCCGGAAATTACTTTGACAACCGCATGGCTTTCCCGATTTGAAAAACATTTCGGAGTCAAGCCGGCACTTTGGCACAGCGCCATGACACCCAAACAAAGACGTGACACTTGGCACGCCGTTCAAAACGGATCGGCACCTGTTTTGGTCGGTGCGCGTTCGGCTTTATTTTTGCCTTTTTCAAAATTGGGGTTGATTGTTGTTGATGAAGAGCATGATGCTTCTTACAAACAAGAAGACGGTGTTTTGTATCAAGCGCGCGACATGGCCGTTGTCCGTGGTCAAATCGAAAAGATTCCCGTACTGTTGGCTTCCGCTACGCCATCCATAGAAACGTTCTGTAATGTCGAAAGCGGACGTTATGACAAAGTCGAATTGACAAAGCGTTTTGCCGGCGCTCAAATGCCCGACATTGAATTGGTGGATATGCGCACCAAAAACAAAGAAGAAAAGGGGTTTATTTCCACCGCATTAAAAGACGCTTTATCGGAAAACATAAAGGCCGGCAACCAATCATTGTTATTTTTGAATCGGCGCGGTTATGCCCCTATGCGTTTATGTCGTGCTTGCGGAGAAAAAATAAAATGCCCACACTGTTCTGTGTTTTTAACCGAGCATAGAGCATCAAATAAAATGGTTTGCCACCAATGTGGCTACACACGTGCTTTAACGAATGTATGCCCTGTTTGCGGGGAAAAGGACACACTCATTTCCTGTGGCCCCGGTGTTGAACGTATTTATGAAGAAGTTTTACAATTATTTCCGAATGCACGTGTGCAAATGGTCACCAGCGATACCATGACTTCACCAAAAGCGTTTGATGAATTGTGTCAAAGTTTGGAAAATCACTCGGTGGATATTTTAATTGGCACGCAAATGCTGGCAAAAGGACATCACTTTCCCGATTTGACTTTGGTTGGTGTTATTGATGCTGACTTTGGTTTGGCGGGCGGTGATTTACGCGCTTCCGAACGCACATTTCAATTATTGCAACAAGTATCGGGACGTGCCGGCAGAAGCGATAAAAAAGGCAAAGTATTATTACAAACTTACAGCCCGCAAAATAATGTTATACAAGCATTGTTGACCGGCAACAGACCTTTGTTTATGGAAAGCGAAATAGCCGCACGGCAATTATTGTCTATGCCACCTTTCGGGCGATTGGCGGCGTTGATAATCAGCGGTAAAAACGAATTGGCAACATTGAAAATTGCAAAGGGTTTAATTCGTCATGCGCCCGTTATTCAGGGCGTGGAATTTCTGGGCCCCGTTCAAGCGCCGTTATTTCAATTACGCGGAAAATATCGTTATCGCATTTTAGTTAAAGCGCCCAAACAAACACCCGTCAGCAACATATTAAAAAATTGGTTGGCACATTTTAAGGTTCCCCCATCGGTAACTGTTCGCGTGGATATTGACCCTTA
>JAGBRF010000081.1 GCA_017632555.1 Alphaproteobacteria bacterium
AAACATTGGCAAACATTGCCCCGATTATGGTCAATGGTCCGGAATGGTTCAGCGAAGTCGGAACAGCAACTTCCAAAGGAACAAAGGTATTTGCTATTACCGGTAAAGTTAAACATTCCGGTTTGGTGGAAGTTCCGATGGGAACAACCGTTGGCGAAATGGTGAACGATATCGGTGGCGGTACCAGTTCGGGTAAGCCGTTCAAAGCGGTTCAAACCGGTGGTCCTTCCGGCGGTGTTATTCCGGCCAGTGAATTGCACATGCCGTTGTGCTATGAAGAATTAAAGAAAATCGGTTCTATGATGGGTTCCGGCGGTATGATTATTATGGACCAAGACGACAGTATGGTTGAAATCGCCAAATTCTATTTGGGCTTTACGGTTGATGAATCTTGCGGTAAATGCGCACCATGTCGTATCGGTGGTTACCAAATGTTGCAATTGATGAAGAAAATTGCAGACGGTAAAGGAACAAAGGCCGATGTTGCAAAGATTAAAGAAATCGGTAATGCAATGAGAAAAGCTTCATTATGCGGTTTGGGTCAAACGGCTCCAAATCCGGTTTTGTCAACAATGAAATTCTTTAAGGAAGAATATGATGCTTTGTTGATAGATGGTGATAAGCCGGATGCAGAAGCAAAAAAAGATGAAAAAACCGTTACCGGTTGTACGATTAACACAAAGAATAATTAAGGAGTTTAGAATGGTAAAATTAACAATTGATTCTCATGTTGTAGAAGTTCCGGAAGGAACAACTATTTTGGATGCTGCAAAATCCGTTCAAATTAAAATTCCGACTCTTTGTCATCACCCGGACTTACCGCCAACAGCTTCTTGCGGCATTTGTATCGTAAAAGTAAACGGCAGAATGTTGCGTTCTTGCTGTACACCTGTTGCGGAAGGAATGGAAGTTGTTACACGTGACCCGGATATTATCGAAGCACGCCGTACGGTTTTGAAATTGACTTTAAGCAAACACCCGAACGAATGTTTGACTTGCTTAAAGAACGAAACTTGCGAATTGCGTAAATTGACGGCTGATTTCGGTATTCGTGAAGATGAATTTGCAAACATTACTTGCTCACGTGAAGAACAACCGATTGATGATTCAACAAAAAGTATTGTTCTTGACCCACGTAAATGCATTTTGTGCGGTCGTTGTGTTGAAGTTTGCCAAAATGTTCAAAATGTTTGGGCTTTGTCAATGTTGCAACGCGGTATCAACACACACATTTCTCCAGCTGCTGATGAAAAATTGGGAAGCAGTCCGTGTATTAAATGCGGTCAATGTACAGCGCATTGCCCGACAGGTGCTTTAACGGAACGTGATGATACCCAATATGTTTGGGATATGTTGCAAGATCCGGAAAAATACTGTGTTGTTCAAATTGCACCGGCTGTTCGTGTTGCATTGGGCGAAGCTTTCGGTTACAAGCCCGGTGAAATAACAACCGGCAAAATTTATGCCGCATTGCGCCGTTTGGGCTTTAATGCCGTATTTGATACAAATTTTGGTGCTGATGTAACCATCATGGAAGAAGGCAGCGAATTCATCGAACGTTTTGTAAACGGTAAGGGTGTTTTGCCATTGATTACTTCATGCTGTCCGGCTTGGGTTGATTATATGGAAAAATATTTCAGTGATATGATCCCGCATTTTTCCAGCTGTAAATCCCCACACGAAATCGTTGGTGCGTTGGCAAAAACATACTATGCTGACAAAATCAATGTGCCGACAGAAAAGATGCGTGTTGTATCCATTATGCCGTGTACAGCAAAGAAATTCGAAATTTTGCGCAGTGAAGAAATGTTCTCATCAGGTTTCCAAGATGTTGATGTTTCTTTAACAACACGTGAATTGGCTCGTATGATTAAACAAGCCGGTATCGACTTTATCAATTTGCCGGAAGAACAAGCGGACAGCCCGCTTGGTTCATACACAGGCGCTGCTACGGTATTCGGATTTACCGGTGGTGTTATGGAAGCCGCACTTCGTACAGTTCATGCGATTGTGACAGGCAAAGAAATGCCGGACGATGCTTTGGAAGTCAAACCGATTTTGGGTATTGACAAAGGTATCAAGGAAATGACAATGGATTTGAACGGTAAAGAAGTTCGTATTGCCGTTGCTCATGGTATCGGACATGTCCAAGCTTTGTTGGAAAAAGTCCGTGAAGCAGAACAAAAGGGCGAAGAACCGTTGTATCATTTCATTGAAGTTATGGCTTGCGATGGCGGTTGCGTTGGTGGTGGCGGACAACCTTTGGGTGTCACGGACGAAATCCGTAAGGCCCGTATGGCTGGTTTGATGACCGATGACCGCAACTCAAAACAACGTTGCTCACATCAAAATCCGGACATCAAGAAATTGTATGACGAATTTTTGGAAAAACCGCTTTCTAATCGTTCGCACCATTTGTTGCATACGCATTATCAAGCAAGAAAGTTATACAATAAGTAAAATCAAAAGCCCCTTCGCAAAAGGGGCTTTTAATTTAGTAAAAAATGCTTTACCTTTTGGCTTGTTTTTGTTATAATCCTAAATATGACAGAAAGCGAATTAAAACGACCGGAAATGAAAATTGATGCTGCTCCTTTAACAGAAGCGGATAAATACAATTTTTTGCCGTATATTGACCGTGAAGCCGGCATTTTGCCTTCGGAAAAAAACACATGGAAAACGGACGAAAAAGCGGTTGCTTTTATGAAAGCCGTTAAATCGGGCGAAAGTTTATACGGAACGGATTGGAGTGGTATCAACTTAAAGGGTGCCGATTTGTCCGGTGCCGATTTATCGGGCGTGAATTTGTCAAAAGCAAATTTGATGAATGCCAATTTATCCGGTGCTTTGTTGGAATGGACGGATTTGTCCTATGCTTATTTGGAAAATACGGATTTTTCAAATGCCTATATGCAAAACACTCAAATGAAGGGTGTTTTCTATAAAAATTGCAAAATGGACGGCGCAGATATGGACGAAGAAACGAAAAAATATCTGCAAACAATAGAATGGTTTTTAAGCCAAATAGAATTGGGCAAAATAAAGTTGGATGAAATTCCTTTGGACCAATTGAATTATTTGGAGTTGCGCACTATTGATATGAGCCGTGT
>JAGBRF010000082.1 GCA_017632555.1 Alphaproteobacteria bacterium
CTTTGCTCAAACAGCAAAAATGTCACAAATTCGTTTTGGTAATCAAGATGAAAAAACGATTCGTGTTGTTGTCCACTTAAACGATAAAAAACCATTCCGTGTTTTTGCCCTGCAAAATCCGCCCCGTGTTGTGTTGGATTTGAAGATACCGTTTGGGATAAAAACAGCACGTCAAAAGTCCCAAACGGCATAGGATTTATTCAATCGGCACGTGTTGGCGAACCGTTGGCAAAACAAACCCGCATCGTTTTGGAAACAACGACCGTCCCCGAATTTTCAACCGGTCTTTATCTGGCACCAACCAAAACGGAAAAAAATTGGCGCTTTTTTGTTGATTTAAAAGCCGATAAAGCATCAACCCCAAAAAAAGAAGAACAAGCGCCCCCACCCGAAAAAGATATTGTTGATTCTCAACCGACCGAACAAGTGAAAAGATTGAAAAAACCGTTGGTTGTTTTGGATCCGGGACATGGTGGAACGGACCCGGGTGCTATCAGTATAAGTGGTAAATACGAAAAGAATTTGACTTTGAAAATGGCACAAGAAACCAAAAAAGTTTTGGAAAAAACGGGTAAATATCGCGTTTTATTGACCCGCGACACCGATAAAGCTTTGGCTTTGCGTGACCGAATCCGTTTTGCACATAAACATGAGGCCGATTTGTTTATTTCTATTCATGCCGACAGCGCCAAAAACAAAAAAGCAAGCGGCCTGTCCGTTTACACCATTTCCGAAAAAGCGTCCGATAAGGAAGCACAAATGTTGGCGGAACGTGAAAACAAAGCCGATATTATTTTGGGTATAGACTTATCCAATGAATTGCCGGAAGTCAGCAACATTTTAATCGATTTGGCAAAACGTGATACAATGGATAAATCGGCACATTATGCCAACTTGCTGGTTCAAAAAATGGCAAAAAATGTAACTTTGGTTCCAAACGCACATCGTTTTGCCGGATTTGTTGTTTTGAAATCGCCAAGCATTCCGTCCGTTTTAATCGAAATCGGTTATTTATCTAACCCGAAAGAAGAAAAATTACTTCAAAACAGTGCTTATCGAGGCAAACTGGCCAACTCGATTGTGCAAGCGGTCGATAATTATTTCGACACGGTTTATTATTAAAAACTGTTCTTAAAATCTTCAACAAAAGCCTTTATAGCACGTCCGCGATGGCTGATGGTATTCTTTTTGGCTTCGGATAATTGTGCAAATGTTTGGGTAAATCCGTCCGGCATAAAAATCGGATCAAATCCGAATCCGTTATCCCCCTTTTGGGGTGGCACAATTTTGCCGTCAACACGACCTTGATAAACGCGCGTATTCCCGTTTGGAAAAGCCAAAACAAGCACACACATAAAATGGGCTGTTTTATCTTCTTGATTTTTAAGACGCTTCAAAACATCATCAAAAGCCTGCGGATAACCGCCCATCTTTTTAGCATAGCGCGCCGAATAAATACCCGGTTCATCATGCAAAGCGTGAATACACAAACCCGAATCATCGGCAATTGCCGGCAACCCGCTGTTTTGAGAAGCGGCAACCGCTTTTAACGTAGCATTTTCTTCAAATGTTTTTCCGGTTTCTTCAATATCGCCCAAATCCAAATCATCGGCCGATAAAATTTCAACATTCAACTTTGACAACAGGGCGCGGATTACCTTTATCTTACCTTGATTGCGAGAAGCAAAAACAATTTGTCTGTTTGGCATTTTATTATTCCTTATTTTTCAATCGCAGAACGTTGTAAAGCGCGGACTTCATCACATCCTTTTTGTGCCAACTTTAACAATTCCAACAATTGTTCCGTTGAAAAAGGATTACCTTCCGCCGTTCCTTGAACTTCCACCAACAAACCGGATCCGGTTATAACAAAATTCGAATCGGTTTCGGCGGTGGAATCTTCGCCATAATCCAAATCCAACAATGCTTCACCCTTACAAATACCGCAAGAAATAGCCGACACTGTATCTTTAATCGGATTTTTTGATAATTTGCCATCAGCAACCAACTTATCAAATGCTTTATACAAAGCAACAAAACCACCCGTAATGGATGCTGTCCGCGTACCGCCATCAGCCTGCAATACATCGCAATCGACTTTGACACAAATTTCGCCCATTTCCTTTAAGTCAACAACGGAACGCAAAGCCCGTCCGATTAAACGTTGAATTTCATGCGTACGACCGCTTTGACCCTTTTTGGCTTCCCGATCCATACGTGTTTGAGTTGAACGCGGCAACATACCATATTCGGCCGTCACCCAACCCGACCCCGTGTTTTTAACCCAAGCCGGCACTTTTTCTTCCAAACTGGCTGTACACAAAACGTGTGTGTTTCCGCACTTGATTAAACAAGAACCTTCCGCATATTTATTTACGCCGACTTCCAATTCGACCGGTCTCAATTCGTCATTTTTTCGATTGTTATATCGCATTTTTTATTCCTTAATCTAAAATTACTCTTGCAAAAATTACTCTTATTTCCTACATATAGGTATATCGAATTTTCACATTATATGTAATAAGGATAGAAAAAGAATGCAAAAAAATCAAGCAAAACCCGAAAAAAAGAATGAAAACATTCAACATTCGGAAAAACCCAACGCCCCAAAAATACATGAAAATGAAAAATTGGCGGCTTTGGAAAAAGAAGCGGCGGAAATGCGTGATAAATTTATGCGCACTTATGCTGAAATGGAAAATATCAAAAAGCGTTGTCAAAACGAAATTGAAAAAAACGCAAAAGTTGCTATTGCCGATTTTGCTTTGGACTTATTACCGGTTGCGGATAATTTGGAACGCGCATTAGTGCAAGAAATTCCCGCCGAATTAAAAGATAATGCTTTTATAAAAAATTTGCGTGCCGGTGTGGAAATGACACAAAAACAATTATCTGCCGCCTTGACCAAAAACGGTGTTACGTTGATTGAAAGCGTTGGCAAACCGTTTGACCCCAACACACAAAAAGCCATTCAACAGGTCGTTGATGAAGAAAAAGAAGACGGAACCGTTGTTCAAGAATGGCAAAGGGGATATTTAATCGGTGGCGATCGTGTTTTGCGTGAAGCAATGGTTATCGTCAGCAAAAAATCATAAAGTGTTTACTTTGTAATTACTTTTTACGTTTTTCCAAATAACCGCCAAAGACGCGTAAAATCTCGCTTGTCCCTGTTATGGACGAAGAATGTGAATCAAAGCAAAAATTTTGCGGAATAAATTTGCCTTTGGATTTTTTATCTTTATCTATCAACCATTCTATGAACGGCATAATGGTCAAACCATGAGCCAAACAATAATCAAATGAAATTTCATCGGGACAACCGTTTTGCAAAACATAAGCGATTGCTTCTGACGTATCACAAACCAAGTCCCACGAAGTATCGGGCGGACGGCGCATATCGTCAATATAAAGTTTTGTCATTACATAGCCCTTAATCTGCGGATACGTTCTTTAATGGGCGGGTGTGTGGATGAAAGACCCGATGCGGCGGCAAACGGGCTGGCTATACAGGCAACCGCCATATTTTTTTGGCTGTCCAGCACTTCAACGCGACTATCGGCGGATATTTTTTCCAAAGCATCAGCCAACGCTTTCGGATTATGTAAAATCTTTGCCCCCGTAGCATCAGCGGCATACTCACGTTGTCTGGACACCGCCATTTGAATTAAAGGCGCCACAACAAAATTAAAGGTTATCAAGGCAAGTCCGATAAAAAGCATCATACCGCCCGAATTACTTTTTCTGTTGCCGCGGCCCGTTGAACGTAAACAAATTCGACCAAACGATTCAAAAACGCCCAGCCCCGTAATTATCAGCATATTTAACCGAATATCACGATTACCGATGTGCGCCAATTCATGAGCCACAACGCCTTGTAATTCGGTTTTGCTCAACTTGTTGATAATACCGCGGGTCAAAGCAACGGCGGCATTTTTAGGATTGGCCCCGGTTGCAAAAGCGTTCAAGGAATCATCTTCGATAATATAAATTTTGGGTGTCGGAAGTCCCGCCATAATTGCCGTGTTTTCAACAACGTTGTACACGTCCATATTTTCTTTTCTTTCCAACGGCCTTGCCCCGGCAAAAGCCATCATCATTTTGGATCCGAAAAAATAGGATATGGCCAGCCAAATCAAAGCGATTACGGTTGTCGGCAACAGAAAATCCAAAGAAAATCCCAACGCCGCACCGAAAGAATTATTCATTGCCGATTGCCATTTTTGTGGCAACAAATAAACACCCTCTTCTATCACATTGACATCACCGATTAAAAAAACACCCAACCAGCAAGCCAACACGACCAAAACAAGTAAACTGACAGGAAATAACAGCACAAGCAACCACGTTTTACGATTGTTTTGTGCAATATGATCATAAACGGTAATTGCTTGTGCCATTTGTTTCACCCCTTATTAAAAAGAAACTTTTGGAGCTTCTTGAACAACTTTTCTTTCGGCTTCGTCCAGTTCAAAGAAAGCTTCTTTCTTTACGCCCAATTGTCCGGCAATAATGTTTGACGGAAAAGTATCAACTTGTGTATTCAAAGACAAAACGGAAGTGTTATAAAAACTGCGAGCAGCTTGGATTTTATCTTCCGTATCAACCAATTCTTTTTGCAAATTCAAATAATTTTGGTCGGCTTTTAATTCCGGATAACTTTCAGACAAAGCAAAAACACTTTTCAAGGCACCCGACAAAGCATTTTCATCTTTTGCACGAGCTTCGGCACCGGCGGCTTGATTATTTATGGCCATATTTCTGGCTTCAATAACGGATTTCAAAGTTTCGGCTTCGTGTTTTGCATAACCTTTGACCGTTTCCACCAAGTTCGGAATCAAATCATAACGCCGTTTTAAGTGCGTGTCGATGTTACTCCAAGCTTCCTTGACGTGTTGTTGTGTTCTTTTCAGTTTGTTATAAACGCTGATGATGTATAAAACAATAACAGCGAGAACGATAAGTGCAATAATCATTTTTTAACTCCTTTTTTGATAAATTGAACATATCTTCTTATACCAAAGAAAAGTTAAAACTTTATAAAAAAACGGCACACTTTTATAAAAGTATGCCGTTTGGAATTGTTTTTTTTATATTTTAGTAGAATGTTATGGAAAATTCACCATTAGTGCAACTTGCCGGTACAGCAACATATTCGCCCCATTCTTCATCTTCAACCAATGCCGTACAAACGGCCGTTGGAATGCCGGTCGCTATGATTTTAACATCAGATGAAGTTGTTGTAATGTAAAAATTACCACCAAAAATGTTGTAAGCTTCTGTGTTGTTTTTAGCACAACCATCCGGGAAAACTCGGTTATTACACAACTCGGCTGTTATCTGTCTGGTTAAAGTCGGATAATGTCTTTGCCAAGAATATAAATCAACGATGGCGTTATCTATTGCCAAAACATCATCGTGGAATTTTGAAATACGATATTTTTGCATAGCCTGACTTAAACCGGCAATCGCACCAACGGTAATAACGGCGATAATAGCCAAAACAGCCAACATTTCAACCATTGTTCGACCAAATTGATTTCTTATCTGTTGCATTTTAAAAACTCCTTTTTATCGTTTTTTGTTATTTTACTCTAATATTTTTTTAAAAACAACTTCTTTTTTTACGGGACGGTTCATTTTCAACCAAACATCTTCGCAAAGTTTTATTTTTTCACCCAACTCAACCCCGGTCAAATGGAAAAAATCCGCCACATCTTTCGCATCAAAAGGGGCCTTTGGCACATCAAATGATTTATACAATTTGAAAGCGGAAAAGTTCATTTTTTTCTTTTTAAGCAAAATCAGGTTCAAAAAAGCATCTTTGCCCAACCGATACAAAGCGCAATAATAATCTGCTTCGCTGTTAAACGGCATTTGTTCGCCGGCATTCCACAAAGAAACTTGCTTTTTTTGATTGCGAGTCATCGGCCAATCGGGCAAATTCTTTTTACATAAAACCCATAATCTAAAAACGGAGTCCGTTTGAATACCCGCCAATTTTTCCCTTTTTAATAAAAACTTTAACGCCGACAAATCGTAAGCACCGACCACCTTTTTCAAAACACCGGCACGCGCCATAAAGTGCAAAGATTTTAACGGATCGGCAGCACACAACAATTTTAACATTTCATCACGGATTCGTTCTTTGGATAATATAGCCAACAAATCCCTTTGTTTACGACAAGCTTTCAACGCCGTTAAATCCGGCCGTTTTATATTTAATTGAGCAAAAAAACGAAAATATCGTAAAATTCGCAAAGCATCTTCTTTGATTCTTTCTTCCGGATTTCCGATAAAGCGCAATCGTTTTTTCTTTAAATCCTTCATACCGCCCGTAAAATCCAAAATTTGACCTTTGTCATCCATATAAAGCGCGTTGATTGTAAAATCACGGCGCTGGGCGTCTTGCCTTATGTCTTGCCCGAAAACAACCTGTGCATGACGGCCGTCCGTTTGGGTGTCCGCCCGGAAAGATGTTATTTCAACAACAGTCTTGTCTGGCAAAGCCAACGTTAAAGTCCCGTGCTCGATTCCGGTCGGGTGAATATGAATATCCGAATCTTTTAATTTTTCAATCATTTGTTCGGGTGTTAAAGGTGTTGTCAAATCAATATCGTGCACGGAACGCCCCATCAAAGCATCACGAACAGCGCCGCCGACAAAATAAACTTGTCCGTCCAACAAACAAAATAAATTTTTTAATGCAGGGGTCATTAAATTTTTTTTCATCATGCTCTATAATATACAACTATTTATTTCAGAATCCGAGTCGTTTTTTATTTTTTTATAAAGGACTCATTAAAAGGCGAGTGATTCACCTTTTGTTCCTATATTTTATCAACTTGATGGTGTAAAATTAAAAAAAGATGGACAAAAGGTTAAAAATGTGTTAAAAATAAATTCCATGATATGAGTACCTCTTGTTTTGTTTAAAAAATTAGAAAGGTCATAGCATGATTCGAACCAAACAACTTTCATCATCCTTTCGGATAATACGATCCGATTCTCTTAAATTTTCCCAATCAACAAATTCTCGTGTTAATGAATTATGGCAGGCGGCTTTATCCCATTTGGACAGCCGCCTTTTTAATGGCCAAATATTCACCGCTACGCACGTGGATGAATATTCGATTGTCGGGTCTTTTATCGAATATAAATATCTGATTGCACAGCACATGGATCCCCGATTGAAATTGGAATTAAACATCAGACCGGTTTCAATTATGGGATTTTTGACCTGTCAAGACGGTGTTTTGTTCGGTAAGCGTCAAAATTGGGTAGCAACGCGCCCGAACGAATGGGGTTTAATGCCGTCAAAATACATCGGCACGGATACATTTTCGCATGATGGCAGCATAGATTATACAAAATCTTTTTTGATTGCGCTGAAAAATGAAATCAACGTTGAAGCCAACTTTTTAAGTAAATTGGAAATTTCTTCGTTGATTGAAGAAAAAAGCATGTCAGAAGATCATCTGTTTTTGGTTATGCACGCCAACATAGATATGTCATCGTTTGCAATTAAAAGGGCCCACTTATCCGCTATTCAAGATGAATACGAACAAATAAAAGCCCTTCCCCCCGCAGAAGTGGCTTCTTTTTTAAATTCGGAAACGGGACACGATATGTCTATTGCTTCGGCCGTTTTAGGAGAAAAAGGATATTTAGCACTTGAATCAAATTGCGCTTAGGCGTATAAATAAAGCATGATGTTAAAAATTGAAACAACAGATGCTTTAAAAGATTTTTGTGCACAGTTAAAAAAACAGCCGTTTATTACGGTTGACACGGAATTTGTCCGAACAAAAACTTATCGCGCGGTTTTATGTTTGATTCAAATAGCGGCACCTAACGGATTGGCTGCCTGTATTGACCCGCTTTCAAAAGATTTGGATTTAAAGCCCCTGCTTTTAATTATGAAAAACAAAAAAATAGTAAAGGTTTTTCATTCTGCCCGTCAAGATTTGGAAATTTTTTATGATTTGATGAACGCCCTGCCCCAACCTTTATTTGATACACAGGTGGCCGCTATGGTTTGCGGTTTGGGTGAAAGCGTTTCTTATAATAACATTGTTCATCATTATTTGGGATTGGATTTGGATAAATCACAACGTGAGACGGATTGGTCGGCCAGACCGTTGGCAGAAAAACAATTGGTTTATGCGTTGGCGGACGTCACGCACTTGATTCATGTTTATGAAAAAATTTGTCAGGAAGTGAAAGAAAAAAATCGTCTTTCATGGATAGATGACGAAATGAACGCCCTGCTCAATGTCGACTTATACAAGCCCCAACCTGATGAAATGTGGAAAAAATTAAAACCGGCATCGACTAAACCGGAATATTTAGCGGTGTTAAAGGCTTTATGCAGTTGGCGTGAAAAAATGGCAATTAAACTGAACAAGCCGCGCCGTCACATTATGCGTGATGAAATTGTTTTGGAATTGGCCGCCTTGTCCCCCACAAAAGAACAAGATTTTGACCATTTTCGTTCCAAAGGGGAATTTTCTCATCGCCACGAATATGCCCCCGAAATAATGAAAATTATTCAAAAAGCGTTGGCTTTACCCGCCGATAAAATGCCCCAACCCGAAAAAGAAAAGCCCTTGACGGCAACACAGCACGCCATAAAGGAAATGTTGCGTTTATTATTGACCATTACCGGTGACCAATTGGGCGTTGCACCCAAAATTATCGCCGGTGCGGAAGATTTGGATAAAATGGCGCGTGAAGAATATGATAACAACCGCGTTATGACCGGTTGGCGATTTGAAGTTTTCGGACAAAAAGCGCTTGATTTTCAACGAGGCAAATTGGCTTTGTTTTTTGACGGAAAAAAGAAAAAACTTATTTTCGAAAAACATTAAAAATCCTTGCACGAATCCTGTTTTTGTGATATAATAGAAGGGTATTTAAAGAAGAGAGGAGAGTCAGATGTCCGTTCCAAAAAGGGGGCTTTTATCATTTTTCAAAAATAATTCTGTGCGCAGCATTGTTATCGGTGCGGCGGTGCTTGGTGCTGATTTAAGTGTATCCGGACAAGAAGGATCTTCTGAAGAAAAAACCATACAAGAACAACCATCCGACTATCGTTGGGAAGATTTATGCCGCAAAAAGTTTCAAATGGATAGAGCAACAGAAACTTTGGCAAGATATGCTTTACGCAAATATGAAACCAACGTGGACCATTTCTATTTTGATACAAAAGGTAAATTAACAACCGGAATAGGGTTAAATGTTGATGATTGGGGCGGTTTTTCAAAGTTAGATTTGGTTGACGCAAAGGGAAACAAATTAAACGCGGAACAAAAGAAAGCCGCTTATGAAAAAACACGCACAAAAAAGAATAAACAAGCAAAACTCGGTTTTAATTATGTTGCTTCTTACTACAAAGATGCTTTTGACTTTAAAGCAACCTCTGAATCATTAGAAAATTTGTTTATTGAACGTTTCAATGGTGCTTGCGGAACGGCAAGAAACGAATTTGGTTTTCACCTTTACAATATTCACCCGTATGGTGCGGCCATGCTTTACTGTAATTATTTTTCCATGGGTGAGGGCAAATTTAACGAAAAAAATTGGCCAAATTTTTTTGATGCAATGTATCAATTAAATTATAACAGGGCAGCAGAAGAAAGTCATGTGAAAGATTGGTCGGATGAACGTAATAATTATGTTAAAGGTGAATTTTTAAAAATCCCGAAAAACTTTAATGAAACACATCATTTAGGAACAGATATGGAAAACGCCTTTATAGATTGTTCTTTGGGCGCCTGTCCCAATTATTCAAATACCATTCGATGTGGTTCATGGGACAAAAAAGTTTGTGCGGTTGTCGGTCCGGGTATTCCGGTTACTTTAGATGATGTTAAAAATTTAAACATTGCCGATTATTGTGGTGCAATAAACGCAAATACTTTGTATCAAGACGTTATTAAAAACAAAAAAACTTTCGAGTTACCTGACAGTGTTGTTCGTCAATGCGCCAAAAATTACTTTAATAAAAACAGAGAAAAACAATATGTCAATTTGTGCAAAAAATATGGTATTGTTTTTGAAAATTTACCACCCGAAGTGCGTATAGCTGTCTTTACCATGGATATTGCCACCGGTGGACGTGTCAAAACCTACCAAAATTTTTGGGCTGCTGTTGCAAAAGAAAATTGGTTGGAAGCAGCCAACCAATGTAATGTTTCTGATAAACTCTTTATGGCAAACGTTAAGGGGGCTCAAGAGGGTGATTCTAAATTATTTAACAATTACACACAAAGCATTTTCTTTGATTTAAACAAAAAGAAAGTGGCTCAAAATATGCCGGATTTAAAAGATGTTGCTACTATGAAATTGGCAGATTCAAGATAAAAAATCAAAAGGAGTAAAAATGTCAAAAATTAAAAAAACAAAAAAATATGCTTTAATGAACACAATCGGCTTGTGTTGTGCACTTGCCGGATTGTTTTCTTGTTATAAAGTATACAACTGGACACAACAACCGGTTCCAAAAAGACCGATAATTACAGCGGCCAGAAAGGAAAAACCGACTATTACACGGCCAAAATTTGCACCGATAAATGTCACTTATGACGAAGTTCGCGATGCTTATGAAGGTTTCCGTGGCAGCTTGAATTTCGGTTATTTTGAAAACAACGAATGCGTTAAAATCGGGTTTGGCACGCCAATTACCATGGACGAATTAAGAAAATTACCGTATGACAAGAAAAACGCCGATGAAGTCAACTTTTTTGAACATGCGGATGAACATTATTCAGATGTTTTGCTGGGGCAGGGCATGGATAAATTCCGCATTCCGAATGAATCTATTCGAGCACACGTTAAAAACTTTATCGGTGAACGGGAAAATACGGAATACCGCGGTTTGTGTTTAGAATATGGTATGGATTACGATAAATTGCCGTCCAAGGCACGTGCCGCTATTTTCTGTATAGATATGGCAACCGGCGGTAAAATTCGCGCCTATGATAAATTATTGAAAGCTATTGCAAAAGAAGATTGGTTGGAAGCACAAAAAGAATGTACCGTCAGCGAGGCTGTATTTAGAAAAAATAATCCGCACATAACGGCTAATGCACCGGCTTTATTCAATAAAGCGATGAGAAAATTATTTGCTGATTTGCACGAAGCTCAACAAATATACAAACAAAAGATGGCGCAAAAAAATAATTCACGCTAAAAGATACTTAAATTGCAATTGACGTAAAGTAAAAGGTCTGCTATAATGCAGGCCTTAAATTTTTTATTAAATGGAGATAAATATGATTAAAATAAAACTACCTGATAATTCCATTATGGAATTTGATGCGCCGGTATCCGGAATGGATATTGCAAAAAAAATTAGTGAACGTTTGGCTTTGGCTGCTTTTGCTGTGACAGTGGATGGAAAATTAACCGATTTGACAACGCCTATAACAACGGATGCGGCTGTCACTATTATCACATCAAAAACAACTGAAGGTGTTGATATTATGCGCCACACATTATCGCACATTATGGCGCAAGCAGTGCAAGAATTATTCCCCGGAACACAAGTGACTATCGGACCGGTGATTGAAAACGGTTTTTATTATGATTTTGCTAAAAAAGAACCGTTTGCTTTGGAAGATTTGGCCAAGATTGAAAAACGTATGGCGGAAATTATTGATCGTGACTTACCTATTCAACGTATGGAATGGCCACGGGAAAAAGCTATTGAATTTTTCAAAGGGAAGGGCGAAACTTACAAAGTTCAAATTATTCAGGATTTGCCAGAAGATGCTGTTATCTCATTGTATCAACAAGGTAATTACACCGACCTTTGTCGCGGACCGCATTTACCCCGCACGGGAAAAGCATCAAAAGCCTTTAAGTTGATGAAGGTTGCCGGTGCTTATTGGCGCGGTGATTCCAAAAATGAAATGTTGCAACGTATTTATGGTGTTGCTTTTGCTGATGAAAAGCAATTAAAAGCGCATTTGACATTGTTGGAAGAAGCCGAAAAACGTGACCACCGCAAAATCGGTAAAGCCTTGGATTTGTTCCATTTTGATCCGACTGCACCGGGTTGCCCATACTGGTTACCAAAAGGATTAAAGATGTACAACATCTTGCTCGATTATTGGCGTCAAGAACATGAAAAAGCCGGTTATTTTGAATTTGCCGGACCTTTGATGAATTCACGTGTTTTATGGGAAACATCTGGTCACTGGGATCATTATAAAGACGATATGTATTTATTGACCGCAACCGAAATGCCGGAAAATGAAGTTTATGCTTTAAAACCGATGAGCTGTCCGGCAACAATGCTTTTGTTTAATTTAAAGACACGTTCTTATGCGGATTTACCTATTCGTTTTCCTGATGTAGATATGATTCACAGAAACGAAGCTTCCGGTGCTTTAAACGGTATGTTCCGTGTTCGTGAATTTCACCAAGATGATGCGCATATTTTTATCACGGAAGAACAAATTGAAGAAGAATATGAACGTTTGTTTGCTTTGGCTGACCAATTCTATAACTTGTTTGGTTTGAAGTATCAAATGAAATTATCAACCCGTCCGGACGATTTTATCGGTGATATTGAAACATGGGACAGGGCAGAAGCCGCTTTACGCCGTATATTAGATAAAAAATGCGGTGCCGGTAATTATGAAATTAAAGATAAAGATGGTGCTTTCTATGGTCC
>JAGBRF010000083.1 GCA_017632555.1 Alphaproteobacteria bacterium
TGACTGGTGACAGAGCTTTTGAAGTAAAGAAAGTCTATATTGAAGAAATCAGAGAATCCGCAGAACGCTATAAATTAGCCATTTATATTGATTTTGAAACACAAAAAGTTTTTTTAACAGCTCAAAAGCTTTTATCAAATACAAAGAAAATCTTCCGAACGGAAGTAAAATTAACGAAAGAAACTTTACCTTTATCCAAGGCAACTCAGATTGCAACGAAATTAGGCCTGCAGCGCGGACTACAAAAAAAAGATGATAAAGATTTTGCAATCTTTGTATGATGTTTTTGTTACTTATAAGGCTTTTGAAGTAAACATTGATCCTTTGATTTTAACACCGGATAAAAAATTCTTTGCCATGTCCGGAAAAATATCATTTGACCCCGATGCCGTTGCGACCGATAAAGATACCACTTCTTTATTGGATTTGGAAGAAGAAACCCCAAATGAAACACGCGCTCGATTGAATAATTTCAGATACACTAAATTGGACGGTAATATCGGATGTATCATTAACGGTTCCGGTTTGGGTATGGCGACTTTGGATTTATTCCGTTTGCATGGTGGAAAACCGGCGTGTCTTTTTGATATTGGTGGGGAACCGACAAAAGAAATTATGGCTGCTGCCTTTAAATCCGTTCTTTCCGAACCTGATGTGGAAGGTGTTTTTATCAACATTTTTGGTGGCACAACCAGATGTGATGTTATTGCAGAAGGATTGGTATCTGCTGCGAAAGAAATCAGCGTCGGTATTCCCATTGTTGTACGAATTGACGGAACTAACGAACAAATTGCAACACGTGTTTTATTTGAATCCGGCCTACCATTTATTGTTAAAAGGGGTATGGACGAAGCTGTTCGCGTAATTATTCATGCTGTACAGGAGATTATGTAATGAGCATTATTGCCAATTCAAAAACCAAGATCATTTGCCAAGGCATGTTGACTCCTGCCGGTTTAATAAATGTTGAACAAGCCATTGCTTACGGAACAAACATCGTCGGTGGCGTTGCTGTCGGTCGTGGCGGACAAACAACTTTAAATGTACCTATCTTCAATACGGTAAAAGAAGCTGTACAAGAAACAAACCCGCAAATCAGTGTTATTTTTTCATCACCCCAAAAAGCAGCTAACGAAATTGAAGAAGCTTTGGATGCGGGGGTAAAATGGATTGTCTGTACAACGGAGCGTATTCCGGTTCATGATATTTTACGCATCAAAGATAAATTGAAAAAATCAAAAAGTCATTTGATTGGTCCGGCCTCACCGGGTTTAATTACTGCCGGCGAATGTAAAGTAGGAACCATGCCTGCTCATTTATTTTTACCGGGTAACGTTGGCATTATGTCACGTTCCAGCTCTGTTTTGTACGAAGCTGTACAACAACTAAAAAACAAAGGTATTGGCGTTTCGTCTTGTGTTGCATTGGGGGCCTATCCCATTTTAGGAACGAACTTTACAGATATTTTGGATTTATTCAACCGAGACAAAAAAACAAACGTCATTTTACTCGTCGGTGAAATTGGCGGTTCATTTGAACAACGTTTGGCGGAACATTATCAAAAATTAAAAAGCAAAAAACCTCTTGTCAGCTGTGTTGTCGGACATTTTGTTCCCGAACAAACGTATATGGGTAATATCAGTGCTATTGTGACTAACCCGTTTGAAACAGCAGATTATAAAACTGCTTGCTTAAAAAAAGCCGGCTCTATTGTTGTTTCTTCTCCGGCATCTATCGGGGATGCGGTCTTTAAAGTGTTAATGGAGCTGAAAAATGGATAATCTGACATTAAGTCAATTAATTTTTACCCGTATCAGTCACGATTTATCCGGTGCATTAGGGGCTGTTTATAACGGAACCGAATTATTAA
>JAGBRF010000084.1 GCA_017632555.1 Alphaproteobacteria bacterium
ACACCGGCATCTTTTAAAGCTTTACGGCATGGTTCCAAAGTTCTGTCCAACAAATCGCCGACCAAACTTTCCAATTTGGAACGGGAAATTGTGACGTTCAAATGTTTCGGGCCGGTTGCATCGGCTGTAATAAACGGCAAGTTGACATCGGTTGATGTTTGGCTGGACAATTCGATTTTGGCTTTTTCGGCGGCTTCTTTCAAACGTTGTAAAGCCATTCTGTCTTGGCGCAAGTCAATGCCGTTTTCTTTTTTGAATTCTTCCGCCAAATAATCAATAACGCGCATATCAAAGTCCTCATCGCCCAAGAACGTATCACCGTTTGTGGCTTTTACTTCAAATACGCCATCGCCGATTTCCAAAACGGAAACATCGAATGTACCACCACCCAAGTCATAAACAACGATTGTGCCGGATTTTTTCTTTTCCAAACCGTATGACAAAGCGGCGGCTGTCGGTTCGTTGATAATACGTAATACGTTCAAGCCTGCAATTTTACCGGCATCTTTTGTTGCTTGACGTTGACTATCGTCAAAGTAAGCCGGAACGGTAATAATAGCGTCTGTTACTTTTTCGCCCAAATAACTTTCGGCATCTTCTTTTAATTTTTGCAATACAAAAGCGGAAATTTGGCTTGGTGCATATTTTTCATCGCGCACTTCGACCCAAGCATCTCCGTTATCACCGGAAACAATCTTATAAGGAACAAGGTTTTTATCCTTTTCAACAACCTTATCATTATAACGGCGACCGATTAAACGTTTGATGGCAAACAATGTGCCTTCCGGATTCGTTACGGCTTGACGTTTTGCCGGTTGACCGACCAAACGTTCACCTTTGTTTGTAAAAGCAACCATAGACGGCGTTGTACGTGCGCCTTCACGGTTTTCAATTACCTTTGGTTCTGTGCCTTCCATAATGGAAACACAAGAATTTGTTGTACCTAAATCAATACCAATAATTTTGCTCATTTTTTATCTCCTTCAAGTAAAATTTTTTCTGATAACCAGTGATATAATGTGTACCATTGTATTTTTCAAGACCTAAAAATAAAAAAAGTTTGATTTTTTTTATAAAGCATTTAATATAAGGTATACTGATACAACTGAAAGGATTAAAAATGCTCCCAACTTATTCGCTTATGGACTTCTATGATGTTCTTCAAGCTTTTTTGCCCGAGCTTATCGGTGCTTTATTTGTTGCAAACGCTTTGTTTTTTCTTGGTCAGAACGACAAAATGGGAAAAAACCATTTAATCTTCGCTTCTTTGGCTTTTTTGGTTTTAAGTTTTAAAGATTTACTCAACATTATTTTCCATATCAGTTTTTTCAATGCCTTTCAGGAAGATTCCGTCCTAAACCCCAATATTATGGAAGGTGTCAGCGCCGCTTTAACAACCCTGTCTGCAATGTTGTTGGTTGTGGGGGCATTTGATTATTCCAAAACATTGGCTTACATCAAACAACCGGTTATGGCCACATCATGTATGATTCTTTGGTATTTTTTGTCGTGGTTTACGTTGTTGCCTTATTCGTGGTCGTCCATATTGTTGATGATTTATTTATGTGTCGGCTTTGTTATATTGGCTTTCTTTTTCTTTTTTGTGCAATTCACATCAAACGCTTATCATTTAAGGGTGCCGGCAATTGTGTTGATATTCTTGGTTGCTTATTTGGTCTTGTCCAGCACCGGCAAAACAGATTGTTTCCATGGCGTTCAACCGTGGTTGATTGAATCGGCTCTTTACATTGTGTTGGTTTTAAGCATTTATCGTTCGGCTTTAAGACAGTTGTTAAAAGAAACCGGTGAAATGGCAAAAGCGGTGCGTGTAGCAAAAGCCAAAATTCCGCAAATGATTCAATCATCACCTTATCCGATTATAATTTCCGCCTTAAAAGATGATCGCATTTTGATTGCTAACGAAAAAGCGTGTGCTTTATTCAATATCGATAAAAACAATTTGCGTCAATTTAAGTTGGAAGAATACTTTGCCGATTCAAATTCCAGAAAAGAATTATTGCAAAAATTGTCCGTGACACCGTCTGTTGAAAATTTCCAATCCGTATTGAAAAGACCGGAAACAAACGAAACGTTCTGGTTGGAAATTTCCGCATGTGTTATGGATTATGAAAACGAAGTTGTGCTTTATTCGGCATTTAAAGACATCACGGCACAAAAGAAACATGAACAAGTTTTGTTTGAAAAGGCCGTGTTGGATCCTTTGACCGGTTGTTATAACCGCCGTCAATTCCAAGAATTAGCTACAAAAGAAATTCGCCGTGCTTGGCGTTATGATACAAAATTCTGTTTGATTATGATGGATATTGACCACTTTAAGAACGTCAACGATACGCATGGACACGCCTTTGGTGACGAAGTGTTAAAAGCGTTGGCAAGGGTATGTAAACAAACTTTACGCGACAGCGATATTTTTGCCCGTTATGGTGGTGAAGAATTTATCGTTTTGTTATCTCAAACGGATTTGGTCGGTGGTGCCGTTGTTTGCGAACGCTTGCGCAAAAACATTGAAAGTTGCATTGTTCCTTTACCGTCCGGTGATGATTTCCACTTTACAATTTCTGTCGGTGTTGTCGGGTCGGAAGCTTCCGATGATTTGGACGAATTGATTAAACGCGCCGATGCTGCTTTGTATGCGGCAAAAGAAAACGGACGAAACCAAGTCCGCGTATTCAGCGAAAAAGAAAGCTTTGAAGAATTAAAGAAAAACGTCTTAAAAGAAGACTCTGATGAAGAGGATATTTCAAAAAAACTGATTAAACAAGCAAACGATCGTGAAAAAGAGGACAGCAAGAAATGACCTTAAAAATATCCCGTTTGCGAATGCATCTTTATGTTCTGCCTTTGATTTTTTTGATGATTACGCTTTATTTTACATATCATTTAATACAAGGCGAACGCGGGTTATTCAGATTGTTTGCTGTCAATAAAGAATTGGAAGAAGCAAATATTTTATTGGAAAAATCCGAACAGGAAAAATCCAGAATAGAAGCTAAAATAAAGTCGTTTTCTTCCGATTCATTAAGCGCCGACCGATTGGACGAATTGGGTCGTCAAGAATTGGGATTTGTCAATCCGGACGAATACGTTATTTTCGAATAATTATAAAGCACGTGGCAAGCGGACAATAAATGTCGTTCCCGTGCGCGGTTTGCTTTCAACGGTAATTGTGCCTTGGTATTTATGGACAATTTCCGAAGCAATAGCCAACCCTAATCCCGTGCCTGATACATTCATATTTTGTTCCATTCGATAGAATCGTTCAAACAAATGGGGGATTTCCTCTTGCGGTATAACCGAACCCAAATTATGAACGCTGACAACTAACATTTGTGTCGGTATATCCGTTGTGCCATCCGATTGTGTTACGTTTTCCATTTGTGTATCTAACGTTACCGTAACGGTGGATTTGTTTTTGCCGTATTTTAACGCATTATCCACTAAATTTTGAAAGACCCTGAATAATTCGGAAGAATAACATTTGAACGGCGGTAATGTTGCATTTTCTTTCAAGAGCAATTTTTTATTTTGCTTTTGCGCTTTTAATTGTAAAGCCTGAAAAACAGAACGGATCAAATCGGGAATCAATATATTTTCCGGTTCGGCATCATTTTCCAAATCCAATCGGGACAAAGCCAATAAATCTTGAACCAAATCCGTCATGTGTGTTGTTTGTTCCGCCATAATGTTTAAAAACTTTTCACGCGCTTCCGCATCGTCTTTGGCGCTGGTTTGCAACGTTTCAATAAAGCCCGACAAAACCGAAAGCGGTGTTTTTAATTCGTGGCTGGCATTGGCAAAAAAAGCATTTTGGCTTTTTTCAAAAACTTTGAAGTTTGTAATATCGTGCAACAAAACAACGACTTCCGCCTTATTTTTAGTCATCGCCGGCAACCAATTTATCAACGCCCGCAAATAAACTTTTTTACCGTTTAATTTGATTTGAAATTCGATGTTTTCGTGTTCGCTTTGATTTTCCATAACGCACTTGATTGCCTTTGCAAAGCCATCATTTTTGAAAATTTCAAAAACGCTTTTTAAGGATATTTTTTTACCCAACAATTGACGTGCGGATAAATTAGCGCTGACAATATCACCGTTTTTATTCAACATCAAAAGCGGTTCCGGTAAGCTTTCCAAAATCGCCGTATCGGATAATGTTTGTGCTTCCAAAATTTTTGTTCTGTTTAACCAATTCATTTTGATTTGATTAAACGATTGGACAATCTTAAACGCTTCCCGCCGGCGTTTTGCAAAACGAGGCATTTGAATATTGACGCGACCTTCTGCTTCTTGTTTCAAATAATTGATCAGTTGTTCCAATTCCCTTAAAAACGGACCCGCCAACAAAAAGGTAAAAAAGAACGTCAAAACAAAACCGATTAAAGCCGACAAAGGCGGTATTTGTCCAAACAAAGTTAAAATCAAAAAAGAAATACCGACAGGAAAAGTCAACAAAAAGACTCTGTCCATTGAACGATACAATGTTTCTTTAACTTCTTTTTTTGTTTTATTTTGTTTCATTTTCTGCTATACTTCGCTTTAACAATGGTCTAAACAATAGGTGTCTTAAAATAAAGATACTTGAAGTTAAGGTAAAAAGCAATGGAAAAAGAACAAAAAATTACACCGATGATGGAACAATATTTGGCGGTAAAAGAACAAAATCCGGATTATTTGTTGTTTTATCGATTGGGTGATTTTTACGAATTGTTTTTTGATGATGCCATTAAAGCATCTGCCGCTTTGGATATTGCTCTGACAAAACGCGGAAAACATTTGGGTAAAGACGTTCCCATGTGCGGTGTGCCTTTTCATTCATACGAATCTTATTTGGCACGATTAGTTCAAAAAGGATACAAAGTCGCCATTTGCGAACAAATGGAAACACCGGAAGAAGCCAAAAAACGCGGACCCAACGCCACTTTGAATCGCAGTGTTATTCGTTTGGTCACAGCCGGCACATTGACGGAAGATGTGTTATTGGAAGCCAAACGCCATAATTATTTATTGGTGGCTGTGTTGGACGGCGCTGATGTCGGATTGGCTTGGGCAGATATGTCAACCGGTGATTTTTACACGCAATTAGTTCCTTTGGCAAATTTAGCAAACACTTTGGCGCGTTTGGAACCATCCGAAATTATTCGGTCTATGGCACATTGCAACAATGTTGCTTTTAATAAAGTGATGACACAATTTATGGATTGCCGGTCCAGTATGCCGGATGCTCGTTTTTCTTATTTGAACGCAAAAGAACGTTTGGAAAAAACGTTTAATGTCAAATCTATGGAAGCTTTTGGTGCTTTTTCCCGTTCGGAAATTATTGCCGCCGGTGTGTTGTTGGATTACATAAACTTGACGCAAAAAAGTGATTTGTGCAGTTTGAAAATTCCCGTCCGTCAAAACGAAAACGAATTGATGCAAATTGATGCCGCAACGCGACATAGTTTGGAATTATTTCATTCTATGTCAAAAGAAAGGGGTGCCAAAAGCCTGTATCAAATAATGGACAGGACTTTAACCGGTGCCGGCGGTCGTTTGTTTGCCGAATATTTATCTTCTCCGCAAACAGATGTTAAAGTTATCAACGAACGGTTGGATGCTATTCAGTTTTTAATAAACGAAACCGGCGTACGTGAAAAAATACGTGATCTGTTAAAAAAAATGCCGGACATTGATCGGTCTTTGGCGCGTTTGGCTTTGGGTCGTGGCGGTCCGCGTGATTTGGGTTGCTTGCGTGATGCTATGTTGGCTTTACCGGCGGTTAAAAACGTTTTCTTACGTTCCGATAATCCCGTACACATTCAACGGGCGTTGGACAGTTTAATGGACTTTTCCGATTTGGCGGAAACATTGAAAGAAGCATTGGAACCGGATTTACCCGTTCGGGTGCGTGAAGGCAATTTTATTTCAAAGGGCTTTCATGCCGGTTTGGATAAATTAAAGGAATTTCGTGATGATTCCAGCATGCTTATTATGGAAATGCAAACACGTTATTCGCGGGAACAAGATATTCCGAACCTAAAAATTTCCTATAACAATTTGTTGGGGTGGTTTGTGGAAGTAAATGCCAAATTTGCCCCCAAGCTGATCAACAATCCGGAACTTGGTTTTATTCACAGACAAAGCTTATCCAACAGCGTTCGTTTTACCACAAAAGAATTATCCGAAATAGAAAACCAATTACGTGGTGCCGGTGATAAAATCAAAGCGTTTGAAGAAGAAATTTTTGCCGATTTGGTCCAGCAAACATTATTGAGACATCACGATTTGATGTTGGCTTCACGGGCTTTGGCTGATTTGGATGTGTCCGCCGGTTTGGCAGAATTGGCTATTCAAAAAAATTATTGCCACCCGGTTATTGACAATTCGCTTGTTTTTGAAATTCAAGGCGGTCGCCACCCCGTTGTAGAAGAAGCTTTAAGCAAAGAACATCAAACATTTTCGGCAAATGATTGCCTGTTAAACGATACGGATAATTTGTGGTTGTTGACCGGACCCAACATGGCCGGTAAAAGCACTTTTCTGCGTCAAAATGCGCTGATAGCCATTATGGCACAAGCTGGATCTTTTGTCCCCGCCCAAAGCGCCCATATCGGTGTTGTTGATAAAGTCTTTTCACGTGTCGGTGCTTCCGATGATTTGGCGCGCGGACAATCAACCTTTATGGTCGAAATGGTGGAAACGGCAACAATTTTGAATCATGCCACAAACAAATCTTTGGTGATTTTGGATGAAATCGGACGTGGTACCGCCACATTTGACGGATTGTCTATTGCTTGGGCGGTTGTGGAATATTTGCACGACCACAATCAATGTCGCACCATTTTTGCAACGCACTATCACGAATTGACGGCATTAAAAAGCAAGTTGAACAGAATGTCCCTGCATCAAATGATGATTAAAGAATGGGATGATGAAGTCATTTTCTTGCACACGGTTGGCGAAGGTGCTGTTGATAAATCGTATGGTATTCATGTCGGAAAATTGGCCGGCCTGCCCGCCGTTGTTGTTAAACGTGCAGAACAAATTTTGAAAAAGTTGGAAACTCAAAATACGCATACAACAACCATTGTTGATGATTTGCCTTTGTTTTCCAGTGTTGTTCAAAGTCAAGAAAAGGAAACATCAAAGGCCGAACTATTGCTTGGTGAACTCAATCCGGACAATATGTCACCCAAACAAGCGCTTGATGCTTTGTATGAATTAAAAAGCTTGTTAAGTTAATCTTCTGTTTCCAGCAAAGGATCTTCTTTTTTACCTTTTTTATGGACAATCCAGCGATAGTGGATTAAAAACCCTATAAAAACCAATGCTGCAAAGAAAAAAGCAACACTGAGTCTGCCATACATATGGCTGTTATCTTCAAAAACCTTAAATAAACTTTTATTTCTTAAAAATACATTTTGCTTATTTATCCACTCCGGAGTCCAAATTAAAAGCAAATAAATTGTCGAAAAATAAACCCACATGGAAAAACGTGTTGCGTTCCACAAATACGTAATTTTTCGATCTTCTTTTTTAAA
>JAGBRF010000085.1 GCA_017632555.1 Alphaproteobacteria bacterium
GGCGTTATCCCAGTCAAAGACGCCTCCTGAGCAAATCCAATGATTGCTCGATGGCTTGTTTGATATTTTCCTGTTCTGCCTGCATTAATACAATCCTCCCAAATCCGGTTCTTCTTCCGGCGTCATAACAACATCTTGTCCGATAATCGGTGTTTGTTCGTTAACGTTTGTTTCTTTTCTGAACGCTTCCCAAATAGCATCTTTGGTACCGACTTTTACCGGCTTGCCCGTTTTAGCATCAACACGAACCATTCTGACGCCTTCTGGAATACGGAAAGGAATATCCGGTTTATCCTTTAATGCTTCCATCATAAAATCACGGAAAATCGGCGCTGCCACAACGGACCCCGTATCATGCGGACCCAATGTTTGCGGTTCGTCAAAGCCGACAAAAACACCAACAACCAAGTCCGGTGAAAAACCGATAAACCAAGTATCAAAACTGTCATTACTTGTTCCGCTTTTTCCGGCCAATGTTCTTTTTACGGTTTGAGCAATTTTTCCCGTTCCGCGTTCGACAACACCGGTCATAATGTTCACCATTTGATAAGCGCTGATCGGGTCTTGAATTTGTTCTCTGTCATCGGCCAATTCAGGCACCTGCGCACTGGTCGCTTCTGCGCCGTTACAATTCGGACATGCTCTGGTATCGTGTTTATAAATTGTCTTACCCGTTCTGTCTTGAATCCGGTCAATCAAATTCGGTGTAATTTTTTTACCGCCATTGACCAACATTCCGTAAGCCAACGTCAATTTTAACAAAGTTGTTTCACCCGATCCCAAAGACATAGCCAAAACAGGCATCAAATTATCCGATATACCGAATTTTTTAGCATATTCAACCGTCTTTTCAATACCGACCGTTTGAGCCAAACGAACCGTCATCAAGTTTCTGGATTTTTCAATTCCGGTACGCAACGTTGACGGGCCATAGAAAATGTTTGTGTAATTCTTCGGTTTCCATTTTTCAAGTCCCGGACCTTGATCCACCACCATCGGCGCATCCAAAATCAAAGTTGAAGGCGTAAAACCGCTGTCCAAAGCCGTCAAATAAACAAACGGTTTGAAAGAAGAACCCGGTTGACGATAAGCTTGAACCGCACGATTAAATTGTGATTTTGCAAACGAAATACCGCCCGCCATTGCCAATATACGTCCCGTATGCGGATCCAAAGCCACAACGGCACCTTCCACTTGCGGATACTGTTGCAAAGAATACTCCGGCACTTCCGATTTTTTATTTTTTTCGGAAACGTAAATGACATCGCCGACATTCATCACATCAGTAATTAAATTGACTTCTTCATCTGCAAGACGTTGACCTTCCAACCACTTACGCGCCCATTTTATGTCTTTCAACAAAATTTGACCCTTTGAACCATCGGGAAGTCCGATAGTTGCCACTTCTTCCGAAGTTTCCAAAACAACCGCGTTTTTCCATGTGGTCGGATAATAAGAAGGCATTTTTTGTTTTGCCAATTCTTTTTGCCAATCTTTCATATCGGCAATATGTCCGGCAACACCACGATAACCATGGCGTTTATCGTATTCAAACAACCCTTTTTCCAAAACATCAACGGCAATGTTCTGCAATCTCGGGTCCAACGAAGTCCGAACGGATAAACCGCCTTGATACAAAATACTTTCACCATATTTTTGTTCAATAATACGGCGAATTTCCTCGTTATAATAATCCGCATTTTTCACGGTGTCGTTTAATGCTCGATGAACGGATTTGATGGGTTCGGCTTTGGCTTTTTCAACTTCTTCCGCCGTTGCATAACCGTTTTCATACATTCTGTCCAAAACATAATTACGTCTGGCAAATGCGGCATTATAGTTTTTATCGGGATCATAGTTATTCGGACCTTTTGGCAACGCCGCTAAAAACGCTGCTTCCGCCAACGTCAATTCGTCCAAAGATTTATCAAAATACATCAAACCCGCCGAAGCAACACCATAAGAACGCCGTCCCAAATAAATTTGGTTCATATAAAGTTCCAAAATATGTTCTTTATCGAAAGCTTGTTCGATTCTGCGTGCCAATAAAGCTTCTTTAATCTTACGTGAAAAGCTCATTTCCGGTGATAAGAAGAAATTTTTTGCAACCTGTTGCGTAATTGTGGAAGCCCCCACCAATCTGCGCCCTGTTCCGCGATTTTTGACATTAGACAAAACAGCACGCGCTATACCGTAATAATCGATACCGTTATGTTTGTAAAAGTTCTTATCTTCTGCCGATAAAAAGGCATTTATAACCAACTTTGGAACGGCCGTAATCGGCACAAAAATACGTTTTTCGGAAGCATATTCCGCCAACAACTGTCCGTCCGATGCATAAAAACGCGTTGTAATAATCGGCTCATAGTTTGCCAATTGCTTATAATCCGGCAATTGTCCCGTATAATAAACAATCACAAAAAAGGCGGCGCCCAAAACCAAAAACGCTACCAAAAACAACAAACCGGCGATAGACGCCAAAACAGAAACAAAAAAATGTTTTTTCATAATGGTTAAAATAGCAATTTTTATTCAACTTGACAAGAATTATTTATGCACAATGACATGATATGCCAAAATTCCCAATTTTTGAGCCCCTTCGATGTCCCGTCTGGGCTCATTTCCGACCATAATGACATCGCTTGGCTTCAAATTTAATTTGTTCAAAGCGCATTTGAACATCAACGGACTGGGCTTATCAAAACCCACTTCATCATTTGACGCAATAAAGTCAACATAAGGTGTCAATTTTAATGCCCTCAATTTTCTTTCTTGGGTTGCGGCATACATATCCGTCACCAAACAAACCGGTATTTTTTGTTTTTTACATTTTTCCAAAAACTTTTTTGCTTGCAAAGCCGGTCCCTGCTCTTTTACCGCTTTCATAAAAGCATTAAAATATATGCGTTGCATACGTGCCGCTAATACATAAGGTCGGCTGATTTTATTTTTTTCGGCTAAACGTTGAAAAACAATCATTCGATTATGCACGAAAGATGAAAAATTCATTTCTTTGCAATAAGCATCTAATGTATCTTCTATTTGCTTTTCAAATTCTTCAAACGACATTTTACGGAAAGATGAAAACAGTTTGTGAATAACGTGCAAAGCTTTTTTATGTGGCGGAAGATAAAAATATAAAGTATCGTCCAAATCAATTAAAACGGCTTTTACATTTTTCAAATCAATGTCCGGAAAAGAAATAGAATCTTGCAAAATTAAATTTTTCATTTGAAATTCATTCCTTGTTTGGTTAAACTGTTTATCAACATAACAAACTATAAACAAAAAAACAAGAGAGGAAATATGAAAATCGAATTTATCACACCGGCACAAAACAAAACATCTGTTTTAATTATTCCGATTTTTGAAGGTCAAAAGTTGGCCCCTGATTTCGATGCTAAAGCAATTAAAGCTTATAACTTTACAGGCAAAGACGGACAAATGGTTTCTTTTATGATGGACGGATTTTTAACATACTTGTTCGGCGCCGGCAAAAAAGATGAAAAAGATTTGGATTTATCCTTGGAAACATTGGGCGGAAAAATCGCCGGCTTTATTAAAACATTACCGCAAACAACCGTTTCCGTTTGTGCTTGCGGATTAAAAAATGATAAAACAAAAACAGCCACGGCCGCGGCTCATTTGGCTTTTGGTTTGGGTTTGGGAAGTTACAGTTTTGATGAATATAAATCGGAAAAGAAAGACGAACACAACATTCAAATCGTCAGCAAAACCGCATCAGATGATGAAAAAGCTTTTCAAACATTGTTTGCCCTTATGGACGGTATTTATGAAGCACGCGATTTGATAAGCGAACCGGCAAATATGTTATCTCCGGCGGATTTTGTGGAAGCCGTTAAAGAAATGAAAATGCCGAAAGTCACCATCAAAGTTTTGGATAAAAAGCAAATGGAAAAATTAAATATGAATTTGCTTTTGAACGTTGCTGCCGGTGCGGCCAAAGAACCGTATTTGTTGATTATGGAATATATGAACGGCAAACAAAACGAAAAACCAACCGTGTTGGTCGGAAAAGGTGTTTGCTATGACAGTGGCGGAATGAACTTAAAACCAGCATCGGGATTGACACACATGAAATATGATATGTCCGGCGGTGCGGCTGTTACGGGGACATTGTTGGCTTTGTCGAAAATGGGTGTTAAACAAAACGTAGTCGGTATCGTGCCTTTGGTCGAAAATATGTTATCCGGCACGGCGCAACACGTTGACGATGTATGGCAAAGCATGTCCGGTCAAACGGTCGAAGTCGGCAATACCGATGCGGAAGGTCGTTTGATATTGGCAGATGCTTTGTGGTACGGGCAAGAAAAATATAAACCGGCAAAAATTTTCGATATTGCAACATTGACGGGTGTTATGCGTTATGTGTTTGCCGATGAATATGCCGGATTATTTACAAATGATGACAAAGTGCGTCAATTGGTGTTGGGCGCCAGTGCCAAAACACACGATAAAGTTTGGGAATTGCCTTTGAATCCTGCTTATGAAAAAATGTTAAAATCCAACATTGCCGATATAGCCAATATCGGTGGCGGTGGGGCGGCAGGTTCAGCTACGGCTGCTTCATTTTTGAAAAAGTTTATCAAAGACGGAACGCCTTGGGCGCATATTGATATGGCATCTGTTTGTTGGAATGATGCCGACAAACCTTTGGCACCAAAAGGAGCTACCGGTTTCGGCGTTGCATTATTGACTCAAATTGTATTGGACAATAAATAATGCGCGCGGTTGTTCAACGGGTCTTATCGTCTTCCGTCACTGTTGACGGCAAAGTTGTCGGCAAAATCGGCAAAGGTTTCAACATTTTGTTGGGTGTTGGTCAAGGCGATGGTGAAAAGCAAGTCGAATGGTTGGCCGAAAAAATAGCTCACTTGCGTATATTCGAAGATGAAAATGCCAAAATGAACTTATCATTAAAAGATGTGAACGGTTCGGCTTTGGTTATTTCTCAATTCACGCTTTACGGCAATTGTGATAAAGGACGCCGTCCGTCCTTTACCGATGCGGCGCACCCCAAAACAGCCAATCAACTTTATGAACGATTCATCGAAGAATTGAAAAAATATGATATTCCCGTTGAAACGGGTATCTTTCAAACGGATATGAAAGTTGAAATTTTAAATGACGGACCGGTGACAATGATTATTGACACCCCTGCCGTTATTGCACAACAACCTCAAAACAACCCCACAGAAGAAAATCATTTGGGATTGTCCGCAAAAGAACAGGAAAAGTTTAATCGGGAAGCCGAAATGTTAAAGCGCAACATTGCTTTGCGCAAACAACAAAAGGAAAGAAAAAATGGATAAAATTCGCATTATCGGGGGAAACACATTAAACGGACGCATTCGTATCAAAGGCGCAAAAAATGCCGTATTACCTTTGATGGCCGCCGCTTTGTTGACGGAAGATGAAGTTATTTTGCGTGACGTGCCCAATTTGTCGGACATCAGAACGATGACCAAAGTCTTATTGCACTTGGGTGCGGAAGTTTCCATCAACGATGATGAATTGCATATCAAAGCAAACAACGTCAATTGTTTTGAAGCCCCTTACGAATTGGTATCCAAAATGCGTGCCAGTTTTTGGGTATTGGGTCCTTTGGTCGGCCGTTTTCATCAAGCAAAGGTATCTTTGCCAGGCGGTTGTGCTATCGGAACGCGTCCGGTGGATCGGCATTTATACGCCATGGATCAATTGGGTGTCAAAATTGACATTGAAAACGGATATGTTTTGGCTTCCGGCAAACCCAAAGGCAATAAAATTTATTTTCAAATTAAAACGGTTGGTGGCACAATGAACGCCCTGATGGCATCCGTTTTGGCGGAAGGAACGACCGAAATCATCAATGCGGCGGCAGAACCGGAAGTAACCGATTTGGCAAATTGCTTGGTGAAAATGGGCGCCAGTATCGAAGGAATCGGAACGTCCCGATTGGTTATCAACGGTGTTGAAAAGTTGCATGGTGTCACACATACCGTTGTTCCGGACAGAATCGAAGCGGCAACGTATGCGATTGCAACCGGTATCACGGGCGGTCAGCTTTTTATTGAAAACGCACACTTGTATTTAATAGAAGATGTTGCTTTTTCATTAAGCCACATGGGATTGGATATTTTGGAAAAAGATAACGGCCTGTTTGTCAAAACGCCGAATACACGCTTGAAAGCCACAGACATAACAACGGAAGAATTCCCCGGCTTTCCAACTGACGTACAGGCACAAATTATGGCTTTAATGTGCTTGGCGGACGGTACATCGACTGTAACGGAAAACATATTCGAAAACCGCTTTATGCACGTTCAAGAATTGGTGCGCATGGGGGCGGATATTCGCTTGCAAGGTAGCAGAACGGCCATTGTCAAAGGTGTTGACCAATTATCCGGCGCACAAGTAATGGCTTCCGATTTGCGTGCTTCCGCCGCGTTGGTGCTGGCCGGATTGGCCGCCAAAGGTGAAACAATTGTCAGCCGTATTTATCACCTTGATCGCGGTTATGACCATATGGAAGAAAAATTACGCGCCTGCGGTGCCAACATCGAACGCATAAAAGAAAATCCGAACGAATAAATTGCGAATCAATATATTCCCACGAAAAACGAATCGATTCGTTCGTTTTGGCAACTTTTCTGTATAACCAATAAAATTGAACATATAACATATTGAAAAAGCGTGATTTTTTATGTTAAATTTTTGTTTACTTTTTTTGAAAAGTGTGGTATACTGATTCCATAAAGTTCGAAAGATAGGCGGGAGAACCGAAGATCTGAAACTTTGGAAAGAAAACAATTTAATTAAAGGGAAACAAAATTATGAAAATAGAAATTTCAGATTCATTAATTCTTTGGGGAATTATTGGAATGTTGGCTTTCACAGGATGCACATACACTGCTCCTATTGCCAGAGATTACAGAGTAAATAAAGTGGAAAGACAAGTTCCGGAAACTATTGTTTACGAAAGACCACAACAACCAGTTGTTGTACAACAACCGGTTTACACGGCACCTGTTGTACGTCCAAGATACCGTTACAATTACGGAACAACAATCATTGTTGAAGATGGATATGATTATGGATTTGGATTTGGTGGAATGACTCCACGTCGTCCAGACTATGGCCGACCCATCATTCCGCACATCAGAATTGAACCGGAATATGAACACGGTGGTCGTGGTCACGGCGGCGCACCACATGATGGTGGACGTGGTGAACATGGTCGTGGATTTGAACCGCATCAAGGTGGTGACAGTGGATTTGAACCGGATCAAGGTGGTAGCAGCGGCGGTCGTATCATTTTCAACGGTGGTATCGGTCCCAACGAAGCTGCTCGTTACAATGACGGATTGACTGCCGGTGAAAGATTGGGCAATACAATGAAAAAAGGCTCAAGTGGAAAAATGCCGAACCCGACAGCTGGATCACTTGTGCGTAACACAATTAAAGGTTACGAAAACCAAGTCCAAACATATAATTGGGACAATACAGATCCAACAACTAGAAATGTGGGTAACACAACTACAAGTCGAACAACTAGAACAAATGTGGGTAACACAACTTCAGGTCAAAGAAACGGACAAGGTTTGGGTACCACACTTAAAAAAAGTTCAAGAAAGTATGCAGATCCGTTGCTTATAGTTGAAGGCGTACAAGTCTCTACTCCGGAACAACAGGTTCGCAGTTTGTTAAACTTGAACATTAAAGCAAAACACAACAATGCTATGGATGCTGTAATTTATGGCGTCAATGAAAATGTCAGATAATATTAAGGAGGAGAAAAAAATGACAAAGAAAACTTTAAAAACAATTATGCATTATACGATTTTGGGTGCTGTATCAGCTACTACTGCATTTGCAGGCACAGCTTGTGTTAACATGGTAGACAGCAGAACAGGCGAAGTCGTTTCAACTAACGATTACACAGACGATGTCGTAGCTGTTGGTGAAATGCTTATCGATGCTGCTGAAGTCGGCGGTGAAATTGCTTTGGGCATTACAAACAGTGCTTTGCGTTACAATCTCAGAAAAAAAGAAATTCATACATGGAAGAATGTACGCAACCATGAAATCAACACTTGGGAAAGAGTCAATACCCGCAGACGTCGTAGTGGCAGAAGTCGTTAATCGTAAAAATAACAATAAAAAAAGTCCCTGCAAAACAGGGACTTTTTTATTACCCGAATTCTTTTAGAAATTTGTATTTTCAATAAAGAAATATGCTTTTGGATGATTGCAAACCGGACAAACTTCCGGAGCAGATTCACCAACATGAATATGACCGCAATTGCCGCATTCCCACATCATAATGCTTCCTTTTTTGAAAACTTCACCTGCTTTGATGTTTGCTAACAATTTACGATAACGTTCTTCATGGCGTTTTTCAATAGCAGCCACCATTTTCATTTGAGCAGCGATCTGTGTAAAACCTTCTTCTTCAGCGACCTTTGCCATTTCAACGTACATGTCTGTCCATTCGAAGTTTTCTCCGTCTGCAGCATCCTCCAAATTAACTTCGGTTGCCGGTACTTGTCCGTCATGCAAAGCTTTAAACCACAATTTTGCATGTTCTTTTTCGTTATTGGCAGTTGCTTCGAACAAATCGGCTATTTGATTAAAGCCTTCTTTGCGTGCCTTGCCCGCATAATATGTATATTTGTTACGCGCTTGAGATTCACCGGCAAAAGCAATTTGCAAGTTTTTTTCTGTTTTTGAACCTTTTA
>JAGBRF010000086.1 GCA_017632555.1 Alphaproteobacteria bacterium
GTAAATGTTGGAATAGACATTATAAAATCCTTTCTTTTCCAGTTAAAACCTCTGCAGACTTAAAGAATTTAGGAACCTACCTAAACACCGGAACGATTTACGGAACTCCCGCAAAGCGCATGGTTTGCATGTGAAATAGGACTTTTTTATATACGATTCGTTATCGTTTGTCAATAAGAAAGTTTTGCCAACAGACTTATTTTACGTAAGTACAATATCCGAGTGCGTCATCAGAAGTATCACTGGAATCGTTTGGATTAAACTGACGATTCGAAGTACACTTTGCACATTCCCTTCTATATGTCAGTTTAGAGCTTGCCTTAGAATCACTGCACCCTGTACAATTCATGTTTTCATTTCTGAAATATCCGCTTGGACACTTCCATACACAATACGTTTTACCATTATAGGCCATCATTTCACGGTCAGGACACTTATCAGAACATGATGAACTGTCGTATGTCTGATATTTCATAACATCATTACAAGCTTTACATGCTTTATCATCTGTCGCATAGAATCCTGTTGTACATGTCTTGTGGCAACTACCATCTGCTTGAACAATTTCATTGTCTTCACAGGCTTTAGTACATTTTCCGTTTACCATCTTACGATTTGGACATTTATCACATTCATCTTTAGATGTGTCTTTTGCATTTTTATCTCCACAAACCGTACAATTCAAGTTGGCGTTTCTGAAATATCCGCTTGGACACTGCCATACACAATACTTGACACCTTGATAGGTTCTTATTTCACGATCAGAGCAAGAATCTGTACATTCAGCATCATCATATGATTCATATTTCATCACATCGGTACAAGATTGACAAGATCCTGTATCCTTTGCGTAGAATTTTCCAACGCCGCAACCTTTGACGCATTTTCCGTCCGAAGAAACCTTACGATTACCGCAGCTGTTACATTCTTCATCGCTTGCAGCAATTCCAACAGAATCATCGTTACAGGAAGAACATCCGCCGGAAGAGTTCCGATAGTATCCGGAATCACAAGCTCTGACACATTTTCCATTACTATCTATTTGCCGCACTATACCGGAAGTGCTACAACTTAAACAATCATCTTCGGTTTCTGCATCTATTGCATCATTTGTAGAACACGATACACAACTACCGCTGGAATTCATAAATTTACCGGATCCACATGCTTTGACACACTTACCGTTAGCTAAAAATCTGCGCGGATTTTCGGTGGTGTTACATTTTGAACATTCTTCCGCATTTGAGTTGAATGAGCTGCCATTAGAACAATCTTTGCAATATAAACCACCATCCAAAATTTCAAAGAATTGACCGGTCGGACACCTTCCGCTTTCCGGAATACACCAATCACCAATCATAATACGACTGCTTCCTTGTGTATTGCAATAATCCCAGTGCTCTGCCGGTGTTTTAGCATAGGTATTGGACGAACAATCTACACAAGCACCGTTCGCCGAGTTTTGGAATTGACCGGCAGCACATGTAGCAGGTGCACATTTTCCGTTTATCATTTGGCGCGGATAAGACGTATTATCACACTTACTGCAATCTTCGGTTTCATAAAGCGTGTATGGGTTGGGATCAGAACAACCTTCACAATAACCTGTTGATGCTTTAAAAGTTCCATTAGGACAAGTTACTGGAGCACACCAACCGATGGCTTGTCCACTTGGAATATGTCTTGGATAACCGACTTTGGCACAACTGGCGCAACTGTAATCCGTTGATATAAACCGAGCATGGCCTGAACAGCTGCGGCAAACATGCCATCCGTCCGCCTGCAAGAATTCACCATCTGCACATCCGGAACAAACATTCGAATTGCCATAATTATCGGATGCCATAAAGTAACGTTTCTTTGTGCTGTCACAAACGGCACATTCGGCCTCTGATTCAACAACATAGCTACCACCACCTGCACAATTGATGCAGGCACCTTCTATACCTCTGAACTGACCGGGCGGACAAGCATTTATGATGCAATAACCGCCATCATTCATTCTGCGATTCGAACATTTGCTGGTACATTCGCTTGGGTCATTCGGAATATATTTGTTGGAATCGGAACAGTCAATGCAATTACCACTAGCGGAATCTCTGAAAGAACCGGTGGAACATTTTACTTTGCAACGATTAGCACCGGTACCAACCACTTCACGATTGGGGCAGGCTTCACATTCTGCGTTATCATACGGTGTGAAGGAGCCGGGGTCCAAACAATCAATACATGACTTTGAGTTTCCATCCCGGAAGGTTCCGGTGGGGCATGGTGGCGAACAAGTATTACCAATCATCGAATACCCCGGACAATTTGTACATTCGGCCGGATTATCCGGAACAAACGCACGACCTTCCTCACAAGTCAAACACAAATGATCTGTACCAACATAGCCATGGATTGACCCTTCCGGACAATTTCCATCGAATTGGCATAAACCTTTGTTGTTCACCCATCTGTTATAACCCCAATTTTTGCAATTTTCACAACTCTCTTTGGAAACAGGTTCTTTCTGTCCGCCGTTGGAACAATGTGTGCAGTTGCCGTTTTTGTTTTGGAAATATCCGTCCGGACAACGACATTGTTCATTGATACATGCTTTGTATAATCCGGTGCATTCATCTGCATTTTCGCAACAATCGCTTAATTTCGGTTGAATACATTGATGTCCGTTATCCGGGCAACAATTTGTCGATGTACCGTTACAATTAACAATGACAACATATTCGCTGTCGCAATGTTCCGGTTCGTCACCGCCCGATCCGCTACCGCCTTCGGCTTCTTCCGTTTCGCCGGTGGATTTCATTTCGTTGTTGTAGAACAAGAAATAATCGCCCATCGGCGCACATTCGGATATCGGTTCTTCCGGATTATCAATCGGCGTCAAATATTGCAATGATGTATAAACACCAATCATGTTTAACAGATTCTGACAAATCCGCTTTCTGACGTTATAAACGGAAATACCAAATTCGTTTTCCCACCAAACAACCTTTTTTCCAAAGGTTCCGCCCGATGTATCATTATCCGTAAATTCATTCAGATTCGGCTCGATATTATAAAAATTCACTTGTTCCATAACAACAAGGGCGCGTCTTTGTCCGCCTTCCGCCAACACATTGGCACGTTGCTTATCCATACTGATATTGACAATAATCACACCGACAACGGACAAAATAGCCGTAACGCCCATAACAAGCAACAGCTCCATCATGCTTTTTCCGCCATCGAGTGACTTTTTAAAAAATTTCATAATAAACCCCTTTTCGTATACTCTATAACACGATGTTATTCTTGTCAATAGTTATTGAAACTTTTTTATTTTTATGTTATAATAGTACCAGTAAGTTAAAGAAAGTTTAACAAGGAGGTATGTTATGGAAAAAAATATTTTTACGGACGAACGGGGACGCAAAGTCAAAACCGAACATCGAACGGAAGATGGTACTTTGGCTTATGTGAATGAATATTTTTACGAGGGAAAAGATAAAACACCCGTATCCGGTTTTCAAACACACTATCATGACAACGGAAAAGTCGCCATAGAACGTGATGCCGTTTATTCAAAGGCCATAAAAGCTATGGTTTTCACACGGGAAAGAATTTTCGATGAAACCGGTGATATAACGCAGGAAATTTGTTTTGATAAAAAAACGGGCGTAAAGACAAAGGAAAAGATATTCAAAAGAAACAAATCCGGTTATCTTTTTGCACACCGCAGAACATTTGAAGCAGACGGTTCTACGCCAAAAACAGATGATATTTGCATTGCTTTGGCGGGCAGTTTGATTTCCATCAATGATTCGGCATTAAAAGATTTCGTAAGCAAATTGGATAATCCGTTTAAAAAAGAAATCGACCAAAAAGCACGTTTCTTTGCACAAGCAAAAACTCGTTAAATTTGCTTTATTTGACGAATACCGGGCGTTGCGTTTAATGCAGCGATTGTTTCGGTTGCCAAGGTGTATCCGTTCGGTAATTTAATTTCCACTTGATAATCACCGGATTGAACCACAATAAAAGCGGTTCCGCGTCCTTTTTTATCCGCATCCAACACTTGTTTTATTTTGGGCAAACAAGACGAATCTTCAACATAAATCATTGCCGCTTCGGACATCCGAGCCACAACATCGGCCAAATATTCAACGCTTTGTACCGTTGCCCGCACATCACCTTCTTCATTCAAATCGGCCACCAATGTGACAATCAACGGTTTGCCGGATTCCAACATTTCCCGGCTTTGAGTCAGCGTTTCGGAAAAACACAAAGCTTCAAAAGTACCGACCGTATCAGAACCGGTAATAAAGGCAAACTTTTTACCGCTTTTTTGACTGATTCTTTCGCGTTTTTCGTTGATAATACATGCTATACGCAACCGCGCCGATTTGGCACTTTTTACCAACGGTTCTATTTCACTTGTCAAGTTGACGCGCAAGCGTTCAAAATTGCCTTCGTATGCGTCCAACGGGTGCGCAGACAAATAAAATCCGACGGCTTGACGTTCCATTTCCAATTTTTCCATTTCCGGAAAGTCGGGAACTTCGGTCATACGCAATTCTTCAAAGGCCGCTTCGCCACCGAAAAGCGATGCTTGTGAGCTTTCTTTTGCTCGTTGCAAACTGGCGGAATGTTGCCCCATTTTTTCAACATTGGCCAACAGTTTGGCACGGTTTTTATCCAAGCAATCAAAAGCCCCTGCTTTGATTAAACTTTCCAAGCAACGTTTATTCATTACGGTCGGACCGGAACGGGCAATAAAGTCTTGAATGGACTTATACGGGCCATTCTTTTCACGTTCGGCGACCAATTCTTCAATAGCACCGTCACCCACGTTTTTCAACGCCGCCGTTGCATAACGAATAGCACCGTCTTCCACCGTAAAATTGACGCATGATTTATTTATATCCGGCGGTAAAATCTTGATACCCATTTGTGTAATTTCACGTTTGAAGAAACCCAATTTATCCGTGTCGATTTTATCCAAAGTCATTGTGGCGGCCATAAATTCCACCGGATAATGCGCTTTCAAATATGCCGTTTGATAGGAAACAAAGGCATACGCCGCCGCATGCGATTTGTTAAAGCCGTAACTGGCAAATTTTTCCATCAATTCGAAAATTTCAACGGCTTTTTCTTCTGCAACGCCCTTCTTTTTAGCGCCTTCGATAAAGACGGCCTTTTGTTGTTGCATTACGTCAAATTTCTTTTTACCCATAGCACGCCGCAACAAATCGGCACCACCCAAACTGAACCCGGCCAACACCTGAGCAATTTGCATAACCTGTTCCTGATAAATCATAATGCCATAGGTTTCTTTTAAGATATTTTCCAACAACGGATGCAAATAATCAGGTTGTTCCAATCCGTGCTTACGTGCAATATAGGACGGAATGTTGCCCATCGGTCCCGGACGATACAAAGCCACAATAGCGACAATATCTTCAATCTTATCGGGCTTCATATCTTTCAAAATTTTGCGCATACCGGCACTTTCAAGCTGGAACACACCGGACGTGTCCGCATCACCCAGTAATTTGAACGTGTCAGGATCGTCCAAAGGAATGTTGCTTAAATCAAATTCTATACCGCGCAACTTTAACAAATCCATTGTTTTCGCCAACGTGGTTAAAGTCTTTAATCCCAAAAAGTCAAATTTAATCAAGCCGGTGGATTCAACGTATTTCATGTTGTATTGAGTCACCGGCATATCCGATGACGGATCTTTATAAATCGGCAAAATTTCATCCAACGGGAAACGCCCGATAACAACACCGGCGGCGTGCGTAGAAGTGTTACGATATAACCCTTCCAACTGCAAAGCAATGTCCAACAAATGTTTAATTTGGGGTTCGTTTTTGGCCTCTACTTCAAAAGCCGGTTCAACATCCAATGCTTTTTGCAGAGTATAAGGTTTTCCTTTTTCGTCCATACCGTTTGGCACTAATTTGGACAATCTGTCAACAACGGGATAAGGAATTTGCAAAACACGTCCGACATCACGAATAACCGCTTTCGGTTGCAACTGACCAAAGGTAATAATTTGCGCCACGTGGTCAAATCCGTAATGGTCTTGCACATATTTGATACTCTGTTCACGTTTTTCCTGACAAAAATCAACGTCAAAGTCGGGCATATTCACACGTTCCGGATTCAAGAAACGTTCAAACAACAAATTGAAACGCAATGGGTCAATATCCGTAATTGTCAAAGCCCAAGCCACAACGGAACCGGCACCCGAACCACGACCGGGACCGACCGGAATGCCATGTGCTTTTGACCATTGAATAAAGTCCGCAACGATTAAAAAATAACCGGGGAAACCCATTTGTTTAATCACGCCCAACTCATATTGCAAACGTTGATTATATTTATCAAATTCATCGGAACGATTTTCCATACGTTTTGCTAAACCGGCTTCTGCCTTTTCACGCAAAACTTCGTCTTCTGTCTTACCGTGGCAATCGTAACGCGGAAATTCCGGATCATGAAATTCCACCATAAATCCGCAACGTTTAGCAATTTGCACGGTGTTCTCCAACGCTTCCGGCAAATCGGAAAACAATTCCACCATTTCTTCTTGGCTTTTCAAGTAATGTTCAGGCGACAAACGCACACGATCGGGCACATCTACGTATGTTTTTTGCCCGATACACATCAAAGCATCGTGCGCTTCGTACATTTCCGGTTTATCATAAAAAGCTTCGTTTGTTGCAACCAACGGAATATCCAACTCATACGCCAAATCCAAAAAAGCGTGTTCCGTTTTGGCTTCGTCCGGTTCACCGGTTCGGGAAACTTCCATATAAAAACGGTTGCCGAAAGTTTCTTTGAAAAATTGAGCCAATTCTTTGGCTTTATCCATTTTGCCTTGCAAAACATAGCGCCCGATAGGACCCGTTGCACCACCGGAAAGCAATATCAAACCGCCGTTAAATTCCTTTAATTCTTCTTGCAACAAATGTGGGGTTGTTTGCTTTGTTTCACCCATGTAGTAACGGTCAAAAAGTTTCAACAAATTTTTATAACCCGCTTCATTTTGCACCAACAAAATAATCTTATCCAAAACCGGATTTATTTCGTTTTCCGGCAAAATCATTTTGCCTTTTTCAATCGGTTGCTTTAACAACAACTGCGTTCCCAAAATCGGTTGAATACCATTGTCCGGGGCTTCATGGGAAAAATCGATACCGCAACATAAATTGCCACTGTCCGTAACCGCCACGGCAGGCATATTCAATTCTTTGACACGCTTGACCAATTTACCCAATTTCATTGCGCCTTCAAGCAATGAATAAGCAGAATGTGTTCTTAAATGAATAAACTTCGGTGTCATCTTTCAATCTTCCCGTATAAAAAAAGCCACAAGACAAGGGCGTATATCGAAAAACAACAAACCCACCCGAAAAATTCGGAAATGTCATACTCTGCGCCTACAAAAAAGGCCATTGAAATAACCATAAAAATGGCAGTATAAACAGCATAAAAAATGATATACTTTTTAAGCAAATCCATTTTTCCCGAAAAGTATAAATACAGGAAAACCACAAAGGCAAAAAGTAATCCCAACAAAGCATAAGCGAATCTGCCGCTTGTTTTTACTTGCAAAAGACCGAATGCGATGGCCGTCCAACCGCTGTAAACAGCTTGAATGCTTATCCCCACCATTCGCGCACATAAAATCGGAATCAAGCCCAAAGCGACATAACTCAAAACGTAAAGTGTTTTATTGACTATATTATTCATTTTCGGTCCCAAACAAATGTCTTTCGTTTGGGCATTATAACATATTTCGATAAAAAATCAACGGATTTTATTCTTCCACTAAAATACCGTTTTCCAAATGAATACGGCGGTCCATTTTAGCGGCCAATTGCGGATTGTGTGTTGCTATCAAAGCGGATAATCCCGTTTCACGCACGGTTGTCAACAATTCGTTGAATACTTTTTCGCTGGTCTTCGGATCCAAATTGCCGGTCGGTTCGTCCGCCAACAACAAAGTCGGTTTGTTTGCCAAAGCACGTGCGATTGCCGCCCGTTGTTGTTCCCCGCCGGACATTTCCCCCGGACGATGTTTTAATCGGTGCTTTAATCCCATTGTTTCCAACAATTCCGTTGCACGTTGTTCGGCCGTTTTCTTATCCACGCCCCCGATTAAAAGCGGCATCATTACATTTTCAAGCGCCGAAAAATCCGGCAACAATAAATGCGACTGATACACAAAGCCCAAATATTTACGGCGCATCATCGTGCGTTGCTTTTCGTTCATTTTGGCACAAGCTTGACCGGCCAAGAAAATTTCACCGGCACTGGGCGTATCCAATAATCCCGTTTGATAAAGCAAAGTTGATTTACCGCTGCCGCTGGGACCCGTTAAAGCAACAATTTCCCCTTTGGCAATCTTTAAATTGACACCGTTCAAAACGTTCAAGCGCTTATCGCCATCACCGAACCAACGTTTAATATTTTTCAATTCCAAAATCGTATTACTCATTTTTCACCCCTACATTATCGTGTTCGGCTGTTACCACGGGTTCTTCAACAACATCAACGGTAACGGAATATATTATATGCTGGCTTACGGCAAAAAGAACGCCGAAAAGAACCCAAATCAACAACCAATACGGACGTATTTTTTTCAATACGACCAACAATAAAGAAAGAAAAAATAATGCATAGACAATAATATTAAGAAGCTCCAGATTCATCATAAAACAATCAACAATTATGTTAAGCGCACTTGGACTAAAAAAGCCCAAAACAGGGGTCATAAACCAAACAAGCGTAAAAACGCCAAACGCAATAAAAATTGTCTTGCTTTTTTCTTTATTCATATCTTAACGCCTCCACAGGGTCGGTTTTGCTGGCGCGCCAAGACGGATACAAAGTTGCCAAAAACGACAATCCCAAAGCCAAACAAACAACCAAAATCACATCCGAAGCATAAGTTTTTGATGGCAACTGTGATAAAAAGTAAATTTCCGCAGAAAACAAGTCACGTCCCGCCAACGATCCCAACCATTGACGAATGCTTTCGATGTTCAAGCTGATGGACAAACCCAACGCCAAGCCCAACAAAGAACCGACAACGCCGACAAAACAACCGTCAATTAAAAAGACGGCCATAATACCGCACCGGCTGGCCCCCATTGTGCGCAAAATAGCTATGTCGCGCGTTTTATCTTTGACCAACATAATCAACCCGGAAATAATGTTAAACGCCGCCACAATAATAATCAGCGTTAAAATTAAAAACATCACGTTGCGTTCGACTTCCACCGCATTAAAGAAAGCTTCATTCGAATGCCGCCAATCCACAACGGAAACATTGTGCGGTAAAACTTTCTTTATGTCTTCCATAATAAAAGGCACTTGATGGACATCACCGACAAATATGTCTATTTGGCTGATTTTGCCTTCCTGCATCAAAAACTTTTGTGCCATTTCAAGCGGCATAAACAACATATTGGCATCGTATTCATACATACCCGAATCAAACGTGCCGACAACTTGATAAGCTTTTGTTCTGGGCATTGTTCCGAAAGCCGTCACATTCCCGTTTGGCGAAATCAAATTGATTTTATCGCCGACACGCACCCCCATGACAGAGGCCAAACGATAACCGACAATAACGCCTTCGCCGTTTTCAAAATCGCCCCAATTGCCTTTGAATTTATCGGATAACAAAGTGCGTTCCTTAAAATCCTTTGCCGTCATTCCGCGCACCAAAGCACCCTGTGAATGTATGTTGGTGGACACCATGACTTGCCCTTCCAACAACGGCGCAACGGATTGCACATTATAAACGCCACGCAAATCGGCCAATAATTTTTCGTTCAATGTCAACGTTGGTCCCCAACTGGGTTGGACGGATAAATGCCCGTTAAAACCCAAAATACGGCCCATCAATTCGGCGCGAAACCCGTTCATCACACTCATCACAATGATTAAAGTCGCAACGCCCAACATAATTCCCAAAAACGAAAAACCCGCTATAACGGAAACAAATCCCGTTTTTTTGCGTGATTTTAAGTAACGAAAACCGATTTTTGAAATCCAATTTGACATATTTGTTCCTTTCGTTTCTGATGCTAAACGATTTAAGAATAAATAGCAAGAATAAAAATTTTATGCTTCGCTGACAAAGCGTGCCAATATTTTTTTGCGTCCGTGCCGGTCAAAAGAAATATCCAATTTTTCGCCTTCTTCGTCCAAAACAGTGCCGTACCCGAACTTTTCATGATAAACACGTTTGCCAACCCGACCGCTTTTTTTGACTTTCTTCGGCGTATCATCATAAAAACTGCCCGTGGATTTTCCCCATTCGTAAAAATGGGCGTTTGTTTCTTCGTCTGCCGGCTCTTCCCATTTTTGATAAGACGGTTTTGTGGAAAATTTAGGCGTGTAGTCGTATTGTCGAACGGTTGAAATCATATCGATGTGTTCGGGCGGTAATTCGTCAATAAAACGCGAAGGCAAAGCATTTTGCCAACCACCGTAAACACGCCGATTTGCCGCAAATGAAATGTATGCTTTTTTCCGGGCACGCGTTAAACCGACATAAGCCAAACGGCGTTCTTCTTCCAACGCATTTGATCCGTTTTCTTCCAACGATTTTTTATGCGGGAATAATTCTTCTTCCCAACCGGGTAAAAAGACAATATCAAATTCCAACCCCTTTGAAGCATGCAAAGTCATAACGGTAAACAAATCCTGATTGATTTGATTTTCCGTATCCATTACCAAACTGGCGTGTTCGATAAAAGCATTCAAATCTTCAAATTCGCCGTTCATAACGTTGATTAATTCTTTTAAGTTTTCCAAACGTCCCGGCGCATCGGGGGATTTATCCATACGCCACATAGCATTGTATCCGCTTTCTTCCAACATATCGGAAGCGACTTTCGACAAATCTTCACCGTCTGCCAAACGTTCCCACCAACGCAAGATGTTTTTCTTAAATTCCGTCAAAGTCGAACGAACAGACGGTTTTAATTCCGCCCAATCTATTGCTTCCAACAAAGGAATTTGCCGTTCGCGTGCCGTTTGTGATAATTTTTCCAAAGTCACTTCACCCAATCCGCGTCTGGGTTTATTGACTATACGCAAAAACGCCAAATCATCGGAAGCATTTGCAATCAACCGCAAATATGCCACGGCATCTTTGATTTCTTCACGCTCATAGAATTTGAAATCGCCGATAACCTGATACGGTATTCCCGCCTTTATCAAAGCTTCTTCAAATGCACGCGTTTGAAAACCGGCACGTACCAAAACCGCCATTTGTGATAAAGGCGTTTTGCGCATTTCATGTTCAACCGTTTCGATGACTCTTTCGGCTTCTTCCGAACCGCTCCAATATCCGTGAACTTGCACCCTTTCGCCACTGCCGTCACGTTCCGGAGCCACATACAATGTTTTGCCCAAACGAGATTCATTGTTGGCAATTAAAGCGGAAGCCGCACCCAAAATATGTGCCGTTGAACGATAATTTCTTTCCAATCGAATAATTTTCGCATTGGTAAAATCTTTTGAAAAACGCAAAATGTTTTCAACTTCCGCTCCGCGCCAAGAATAAATGGATTGATCATCATCACCGACACAACACAGGTTATTTGAACCTTGCGCCAACATACGCAACCACAGGTATTGTGCAACGTTTGTATCCTGATACTCATCAACCAAAATATACTTAAATTGCCTTTGATATATCTGTGCAATATCCGGACGCATTTTGAAAATTTCCAACGGCAACAACAATAAATCGCCAAAATCAACGGCGTTTAATTCTTTCAGCCGTTTTTGATAGCGCCGATAATAATTCAGCGCATTACCGCATAAAAATCCACTGTCTTCTTTTGGTGTGACGGCGGCAGGTGAAAGCCCCCGATCCTTCCAACGTTGAATGACGGCGTTTAATCCGGCCGGTGACCATTGTTTTGTATCGATACCGTCTTCTTGCATCAGTTGTTTGCAAATACGTTCGGAATCATCTTCGCCCAAAATAACAAAATCTTTTTGTAAATCGACAACGCCGTAATGTTGACGCAACATACGTAATCCCAATCTGTGAAAAGTGCCCAGCCAAACAGTTAAAGCATCGGGACCAATCATTTTTTCCAATCGTTCCGACATTTCACGCGCCGCTTTGTTTGTAAAAGTCACCGCCAAACATTGCCAAGGCGCCGCGAATCGTTTATCGATAATATACGCCAAACGTGTTGTTAAAACGCGTGTTTTTCCCGTTCCCGCACCGGACAAAACCAACAAAGGACCTTCCGTTGTTGTAACGGCTTCGTATTGTTCGGGATTCAGATTTTTCAAATAATCCGGCTGTTTCGGCGGTTCGGATATTGTTTGCGCTTCATCTTCAAAATCAAACGGGTTTGACATATTTGTTCCTTTTTTGTTCTTTTTTGAAAAGTATATGCAAAACAGAAAATATGTCAAATGAAAATTTCAAAGAGCATACTTTATCTTGTAAATTGTTTTCCTTGGCGATTAACTTCGGATAAAAAATCAGAATGCGACTTTAAAATACGTTTTACGTATCCGTTGTTTTTCTTGTGAGATTCCAATTTTGTATTTATTTTTTTGCGCATCAAATTATTTTCATGGCGGAAAAGTTTTTTAATCTTTTCCAATCTTCTGTCGTATTCAGCCAAACAGAACATATCCGGGCGAATACCACCGCTTTCAACATCATCCGAAAAAACAACCAATTCGTATATTTCCTCTTTGATTTTCTGAGAAAATTTAAAGTTTTTAATACTGTCTTTTGCAAGAGCATAACTTTTTGAATCCGATGCGGCACACAATCTGCCCAAATCAATTATGTTTTCTACACCCAAGCGGTGAATATGATCTTCATTCCAAAAAGACAAGCCTTTTTTACTGGTAGCCGCAACAGCCAATGTGTATGCAAACAATTCCGCTATTTTATTTTCTTTGGTCGGATAATTTTCTGTAATAGCTTCGTATAATTGCGACATAAAATTCGGATATGAAGAATCTGTCCAATGCGGCTTTCTTTTAAACGCTTCATATTGAATACGCGCCACATCAAAAATGGGGCTGGCCAAGTGTCCATCAAACAATAGTATGTACGTCCAAATGGTTCCGAATTGTGAATTTACGACAACGTCCAAACATTTTTTATGGTCAATAAAGTTTTCAAGCATCAACATGTGCCCCAATTCATGCGCAAAAATGTTTTGACTGCATTCCGTATCGAAAAGTTGGCTGAAAATATCCGGTTCATTTTTACCGTAATGATTGCACAAAAAATTGAGTTTTTTAGCGCCTGAATCATCTGCATAAAAATAAGCCAAACCGCCACGGTCGGCAACACCCTTTTCCGGAAATTTTTCATGAAATTGAATGGATAAACCGGCCTTTTTAGCGGATCGGAACATACAATCCAACCCGTTTTGACGAATGGTCATATATTCATTATAAAATCTGTTCAACGAGCCTTTTACAAAAGAAATATCCGTATTCGATGCTTCTTTTGAATGTTTCAAAACGGCTGAATACAAATCCCCGTTTTTGACATTTTGACACAAAATTCCTTCAATTTTGATTTTTTTGGAATCTGTCGGACAAATATAAAAATCCGGCAAAACTTCCTGAACCAAAACACCATTCATACCAGTGTCAGAAACCAACACGGTTTCTTTAAACGGTAAATTCATTTTTTTTATTATATTTTCAGCCATTACATACTCCGTAAGGGCTGTTTTTACTACATTTTCTGTTTTTTGTCAAGTATTATTTGTTTGATGACATAATTTGCCATTGTCAAACCGAAAATTCCCGTGATTGTGGAAAGCGACCCCATTTGCCGATTTTCAGCACACGCTTTTACCGGTTGTTCAACAGAATAAATAACGGGAAAATCCATTGGTATTTTATTTGCTTTGCACATTTTACGCAAAAAAGAAGCCAACGGACAAACGGATGTTTTTTCCATTTTATCGATTAAAATTTTCGATACGTCCATGCGAAGCGCCGCCCCCATTGACGAAATAAAGGGAATTTTCTTTTTCTGACAAGCTTGATAAATGGCGATTTTGGAATTTCGGCTGTCAATTGCATCAACGACAAAATCAATATTTGAAATGATTTCATCGGCATTTTTTTCATCCAAAAAAGTGTCGTAAATATCGACTTTGATATCCGGTGAAATATCGTTTATACGTTGACGTGCCACTTCGACTTTTTTCATACCAACCGTTGATTGCAAAGCGAATAATTGGCGGTTGATATTACTTTCTTCCACCACATCAAAATCAACCAACTTTATGTGACCTATACCACCGCGTGCCAACGCTTCGATTGCATAAGATCCGACCGCACCGCAACCGATGACCATAACGGTTGAATTTTGCAATTTTTCCAACCCGTCATCGCCCAATAACAGACGTGTGCGCATCAGTCTGTCAGCCATTGACAAATTCCTTTGCGTTTTTATAAATCGCTTTTTTCAAGTCGGCGACACTGTGTCCGGTGATAACGCCCATTTTTTTCATCAAATCCGGAATATCCGCAGGCGAAGGCGTTAAATCCGGTGCATCCGATTCAATCAGTAATCTGTCCAATGGCGTTGATCTTAAACACGCTTGAACTTTCGGATGTTCCATCGGGACAAAAATTGAAGAATAAGAAAAATAAGTATTGTATTTTTCCATTAACTCCGGAATTAAATCTTTGTCCCCATGATGAGAATGTGACAATATCTTCGGGGGCATCATTTTCTTTTCCCATTCGGTTTTGAATACATGTTGCAACAAATGCCAACAACGGACACAATGAACGTGTGCCGAACGATTTAATTCATGCGCCAATTCCAACTGTGTGCGAAAAACTTGCTCTTGAAGTTCCAAATCCGCACCGAATTTATCCAATCCGATTTCACCCACCATGGCTTTCGGATTTTCAATCAATATCTTTTTTAATTGTTCAGCCCAATCGGACGGCAAATTTTCAACATAAAGCGGATGAACACCAAAACACGGATAAACACCTTTGTATTTTTGGGATATTTCCAAAACCTTGTCCCAATCGGCAGGGGAAGTGGAATTGCAAATAAAATACTCGACACCTTTTTCACGGGCTTTATCCA
>JAGBRF010000087.1 GCA_017632555.1 Alphaproteobacteria bacterium
TTATAAAAAGAAATAGAAAGAAATAGAAAATAAAAATTATCGTGCTGATTTGAAAAAATCGTGTGCTGTTAAATCATCGAAAAAATTGCTTGATATCAGCAAGATTCAAATTAAATAAACGGGTTATAAATTATGGTTCAAACAGAAATTGATGCTTCAAAAGGTAATTTGGATTTATTGAGTGTCGTGGCGGAAGCTCGTGTCAAAAAAGCACGTATGTATTATTTATTTTTCATGGGATTGACAATCTTCAGTTTGTTTTTCAATATATTGTTTGTTTTAACAATGCTTCAAATGGGATCCAAATTGACGGTAATGACGCAACTGTTCAATATAACACGAGGAACACAATCTTTGGTGTTGACTGATGTTTTGAACAGAAATTTGGGTGATTTGGAATTGTTGCAAAAATCCTTTGTTCATCGTTTTGTTGAAGAACGTAATTTCAGAATCCCCGATAAATTGGAAATGTTCCGCCGTTGGAATGCCACAGGGACTTTGGCCATTATGGCCAGCCGTGGTGTTTGGCGACCGGCTCGTAATGATAAGGATAAACGAATTTCCGATTTGCTCGATTTACCGGCAACTCATGCGGATAATGTCAACATTATTTCTCATGTCGGAAATACTTGGTTGGTTGATTTTGATTTGTGGGAACATACGAAGAGCGGAACGACAAAGAAAAGACAACGCGTTAGTTTGGTTGTCAAATTCAGCAATGCAAAAGCGCAAAAAGTTGCAAGTTCGAATCTTTACTATAATCCGTTGGGTTTGGTTGTTACCGATTATCACATTGTTACTTCGACACAATAAATTAAAAAGCCCCGTTGATTACCAGCGGGGCCTTTTTTTGATGAACGGTTTTAAACCAGTTCAAAAAATCCGCGTTTACCGATTTTGATTTTTAATCCGGCAACCGGTGTGATTTTCATATAAACATCTGTTTGTTTTTCACCGTTGATAGAAACAGCACCACTTTCAATCAACCGGCGTAAATTGGATTTGCTTTCCTTCGAATTGACGAAAGCACATAAATCCAACAAAGTGACTTCAGATGCCAAATTTGCAATTGAAACAGGTTCAAAAGCTTTGTCATCGAATCCTTTTTGTTGAACTTGGCGATAAAAGAAAGCTTCCGCTTCATCGGCAGCGGCAGCATCGTGGTATTGTGTCACGATGTTTTTGGCAACTTTCTTTTTCAATTCCACCGGATTGACTGTGCCGTTTTTGAAATCAGCAATCATGTTGGCTTTTGTTTCTTCATCAAAGTCGGTTGTCAATTCAATCCATTCAGGCAACAAATGATCCGGAATAGACATTGTTTTTCCGAACATGTCGTTTGCCGGTTCTGTTAAACCGATGTAGTTGCCTTTGGACTTACTCATCTTCATTTCGCCGTCCAGACCGCGAAGCAATGGCATACCGATGACGGTTTGTCCTATTTCTTTTCCCATTATGGATTCTTGCAATGTTTTACCGACCAAGCAGTTAAATAATTGATCTCGTCCACCAAATTCAATGTCACTGTTCAATGCAACGGAATCATATCCTTGCATCATCGGGTAAACCAATTCGTGCAAAGAAATAGGAATGTTGGCTTTGAAACGTTTTTCAAAATCATCACGTTGTAACATTTGTGCCAATGTTGCTTTACCCAGCAATTTGATAACATCGGCAAATGTCATCTTATTCAACCATTCCGTATTGCGAACGATTTTGACATTTTGGGACAAATCAATAACTTTACCCATTTGATCAATATAAGTTTGCGCATTGACTTTGATTTCTTCTTCTGTCAAAGGCGGACGCGTTGTGTTACGACCGGTCGGATCACCGACTGCGGCGGTAAAGTCACCAACCAACAAAATAATTTGTGCGCCCATCTTTTGAAATTGACGTAATTTTTTCAAAGCAACAGCATGTCCCAAATGCAAATCCGGTGCTGTCGGGTCCATACCGAATTTGATAATCAACGGGCGACCTTCTTTTTCCGCCAATGCGATTTTTTGTTCCAAACCATTTTCCGGAATGATACTTTCAATTCCGTGTTTTAATTTTTCAATTTGTTCTTTTTCCATTTTTTTATCCTTATTCTTTCTTTTGTAAAACTTCTCTGACTTTTAAAATCAATTGATTTAAGCTGAACGGCTTTGGCAAGAACGAAAAGTTTTTATCTTCATCTTTTCCGTGCCGTGCAAAATCTTCTGAATATCCACTCATTAATATAACCCGTAAAGACGGGTATCGTTCTTTTGCAATGTTGCACAAAGTTTCGCCATCCATTCCCGGCATCATCATATCCGTCAAAAGCAAATCAAATGTTTCGCCTTTTGCGTCCAAATGAGTCAAAGCTTCCTGTGCATCACAAGCTTCGACCACGTTGATACCTTTGTTGCGTAATACGCGGGCAGAAAATGCACGAACGGCATCTTCATCTTCAACCAATAACACGTTGGCTTTTTGCAAAGCAACGGGGATAATCGGTCGCATTGTTTTTTCTTCCGGTCCGTCTTTTCTTTCGAAACGGGGCAGGTAAATTGTAAAAGTTGTTCCTTTCCCGACCGTGCTTGTTACATAAATGTATCCGTCCGTTTGTGTAATAATGCCATAGACGGTAGACAATCCCAAACCGGTACCCGAACCGGCAATACCTTCTTTTGTAGAAAAGAACGGGTCAAAAATTCGCGGTAAGTTTTCTTTGGATATACCGCATCCCGTATCCGATACTTGAATAACAACATAAGTGCCGGGGATAATGACTTCCGTTCCGATAGTTTTGGATTTTTTTACGGTTTCAACATGGCTTGTAATGGACAAGATACCACCATCGGGCATCGCATCGCGCGCATTTACGGCCAAATTCAAAAACACTTGCATCAACTGTTGCGGATCAACTTTGACGAATCCTAAATCCGGCGGAAAATCCGTTTGCAATTCAACACGCGCCCCGATACTGCGGCGAAGCAGTGAAGCCAAATCTGAAAATTCATCGGCCATATCCAATAGTTTTGGCTTTAAGGGTTGTTTGCGCGAGAATGTCAAAAGCCGTCCGACCAATGCCGAAGCCCGATTCGCATTGTTTTTTATTTGCATAATATCAGAAAAGGACGGATCGCCTTGTTTGTGTTTTTGTAAAAGCAAATCCGAAAAACCGATGATGGCGGTCAGCAAATTGTTAAAATCATGCGCTACGCCACCGGCCATTTGTCCCATAGCCTGCATTTTTTGTGCATGAATCATTTGCATTTGCAACGTTTTACGTTCATCCAAATTAGTCAAATAAAAAGCATATCCGATTATTTCTTTATCTTCCGACCTTTTTTCAATGGGGGAAATGTATGCCATGAAAGTTCGGCTTTCTGCGTTTGGCATTTCAAATGTCAATTCGCATTTTTCAAATTTTTGCGCCCGCATCAACAGTTTGGATAATTTTAATGGTAATGCTTCTTGCGATTCGTTATCTAATATATTGGAAAGAGGCATTCCGATTAAATCCGTCCTGTTTCCTAATTGACGCACCAAAAGCGGATTCGTTTTTGTAATTGTCAAATCAACGGCGTCCACCGTCAAAATACCCATAGGGGCTTTGTCGAAAAATAACGGATTATTCAAAGTATCATTTGGTGCTTTGCGCGGAGCCGGGGGCAATACAACGCCTTCCAAAAAAGTTTGCCCGATTCTTTCCGTAGCACTTTGGATGACATCGGTTTTGAAATTTTTGGAAATACCCTTGAATGTTAAAGAACCTTTCCACATATCCGTTGCAGGTGGCTTTTTCCCCTTTATAAAATCAGAAAGGGAATGTTTTAAGATACTTTCTTTATCTTTACCCAACCAAGCACATAAACGTTGATTTGCAAACAAAATTTGTCCGTTGGCATCGGTCATATAAAAACCCGTGGGCATATTATCCCAAGCTTCTTGAATTTGCTCTTGTTCTTCGGAAAGCAAAGCTTCCATTTGAATTTTTTCGGACAGGTCATCAGCAATCAATAAAATACCGGACTTTAACGGGCGAATAGATACATCAAAAGTTTTATCCGGCGTTTCCAATCGAACGGTAATCGGACATTTCTTTTTGTAAGCATTTTGCAATTTTTCCAAACGTTCCGGTTGTAATGTGTCTTTGAAAAAAGAAAACGGATTGGCTTCATTTCCAAACAAAGTGCGACCGCTTTTGTTGTCGGCGATTCTTTTGTTCCGTAAAGAACGAATCTGACGCGCATCGGATTCGCTGTTTACTAATTGTTCAATCCATTTGTTTTGCAATATCATCTGATAAAACCTTAACTTGTCCCAGTATACTAGCAAAAAAACAAAAAAGAATCGAGCTTTTTTGTATAAAAAAATAATAAAAAATGAAAAGATACGTTTTATCCCATAAAAAACAAATAGTTATGTCACACGTTGATGAAAATATGCGTCAAATGTTTATAAACGTATGGGGTAACGGAAAAATAAAATTTTAATCATTGTTTTTTAATCAGTTAGTTGGCGTTAACCATTTGATTAACTTTTTTTGAAAAACTTTTTCACACACAAAA
>JAGBRF010000088.1 GCA_017632555.1 Alphaproteobacteria bacterium
ACATAGTCGGCGTGTCCCGGGCAGTCAACGTGTGCATAGTGTCTTTTATCTGTTTCATATTCAACGTGGGATGTGTTAATGGTAATACCACGAGCTCTTTCTTCCGGAGCTTTATCAATATTTGCGTAATCAACGAATTCGGCTTCCCCTTTTTCTGCCAATACTTTTGTAATCGCAGCGGTCAAGGTAGTTTTACCATGGTCCACGTGTCCGATCGTCCCGATATTGCAGTGGGGCTTACTTCTTTCAAACTTCTCTTTTGCCATTTTTTATTTCTCTCTTTCTGACTAAAAAGTTAATACAAACCCCATAACGGGGATAAACTATCAAGCTGTCTTGGTCGCTTAAACTCACCATTTTCCGACAAATAATCGAAAGTTAAAACAACTTTTAAACGTTTTTATGATAAATGTCAAGCACTTTTTTTAAAAAAAGTTTAATTTTTAGTTAAATTCGTAAATAAATTTTATCTTTGTCAAAAACCATAAAAAAAACAACCGAAAAATGACAAAAAAAGCAAATTTTTTATTGCATTTACTATTATAATGTAGTATGGTGTTCAAAAGTGTTGAAATATATACTGGAAAATTGTGGTGCAGTGATTATAAGGAAAGTTCTATGTTCAAGAAAAGTATCGTTTATTTACTAACTGTTTCCGTGTTAAACACGCTGTATATACAGCCCGCATTAAGTGCTCCGTCCGTTGATGCCGCAAGCAGACTTTATCAAGTCGCCGCCTCCGAAGGATACGAAGGCGTCCAAAGATTGGTTCGTTCCGGATATAATTTGGAAAGAACTGATGCCAACGGAAACACCGCTTTGTGTTTAGCTTCCTTATATCGTAACGATTATGCTTTCAGGGCATTGGCCGGTGCCGGTGCATCAACCCAAGCCAGATGCTTTGCTGCACAGGGAAAAAGATACCCTCAACAAAAATCTTCCGGTAAAATGATTTATTTGGGTAATGGTTTAAGCGATACAATTTACGGAGAAAACAGACAACAATTAGAATCCGCCACGGGATTTATTTGGCCGACATCTTACACGGTCGGTGTCGGATTATTGTTGTTGGGCGGTGCCGGTATTGCCGCATTGGCTGCAAGTGGCAGTCATCATAAAAGCCACGACAATTCTTTACCGCAAATCGTTATGGAAACGGGTGATGTTTTATCAACAACTGTTCCTTCCTGCTTGGGCGGAACATGGGTAAAAGATGGCGATTCGTATTCTTGCGACTGCGGTGACAAAGTTTTAATAAACGGTACTTGCGTTGAAAATAAAGCCGCTTATCAAACCACCACCATTATCAACGATACAGACACCGAAGTTAAACAAGAATCCGATGCATTGCTTGCGGAATTGGGTGCTCGTTTAGTCAATAATGCGAAAATTTGGGGTAACACAAACAGCACAAAGAATTTGGTCGGATTAAAAGTAAACGGTTTTTCATCAGAAGCTTACTCGGGTGAATTGACACCGGACACCGAATTAAAAACAATCGCTTCCAGCCAAGCCGTAAACAACGGTACTATCGAATTGGCACAATTGACAACAAACGCCGGTTCTTTATATGGTATCAAGGCTATTTCCGGTGCAACGGGCACAAATTCAAGCACGGGAACAATATCTTTGGATGTTAGAAGTTCGGAACCTGCTTATGGTTTGTATGCGGAAGAAGAAGGTTATGGATTACTCAATCAAGGCGTTATCAACTTGAACCTGTCATTGGATGCTTCCGACACATACGGTTTGTTTGCCGAAAAACGCGGTATAGTCAATGAAGGCGACATCAACATAAAGATTACAAATCCAAACTTTAACCCCAGCGAAATTGATGACGTTGCCGGTATTTGCGCTGACAATGCTCAAAACAGCGGTAAAATCACATTAAGACGTGGGGACTTACCCACCAATCCCGGTGATATAGTGATAGCCAATGAAAACAATTTGAACGTATATGGTATGTGGGTCAAAAACGGCGGAACAATAGAAAATGCTACTGGTGGTTTGATTTCTTTGGATGTAACAAAAACCCCCTACTTCGTTCAGGGTATGTATGCCAGCCAAGGAACGAAAGAAATGCTCAATTCGGGTCGAATCGAAATTTTCGGTCAGTTGGCATCAAAAGAAATTGAAAACGGTGTCGGCGGTGCTTTTGCAATGCGTTGGACCGGTGGTTATGGTTCTATTATCAACAAAGGTGAAATTCAAAGTCGTTCATGTTTGAAAGACATCAACGGGGATTGCGCTTTGGATAACAACGGAAACATTCTTTATCAAAACTTGTCCCTTGTCGGCGATGCTTATTTGACTTTCTTAAACGGTTTCCGCGGATCCATTACCAACCAAGCCGATTTGCTTTTGTATGTGACAAATGCGGCCCCCTCTACATCGGCATGGAGCTTATCCGCTATTCATTTGTTGAACAGTGCGGAAGACGGAAGCGGTGTGTTCAACCAAGCAGATATTAAAATTGACGTTACTGCCGGAACGGTTAAAAAAGGCAGTTCCGCCATGGGTATCTTTACGGAAGCGGCCCCGATTCAAAATGAAGGTGACATTCTTATCCGTTCAAAAACAGACAATTTGAATTTGTATGGTATGGCCGGTGTCGGAACAAACTCGGCTTACTCTAAAATCGACATTTTGGGCGAAGGCGCAAATACATTCCTTTACGGTTTTTCAAATTCAAACTATACAGATGGTCAAATGTACATAACATACAGCCCGAACAGTACAAACTATGGTACCATTTTGTTGGAACATCATAATTCGGGCGGAATGTTGGGTCTTTCCGGTCAAAACTTGGGAAAAATTACTTTAATTGACAAACCCGATGTACCCGATGCCAGAAATATGGAATTTGTAACCGCATTAGCCGGTGAATCAAACAGCGGTTCAGTTTCGATATCCATGCAAAAAGGTTCTTTCGGATTTTCACAAAGCGCCGGTTCATTTTCTGTTATTGAATTGATGCACGCTTATGACAAAGCCGATGCAACAAACAAAGGGCCGCTGACTTTAAAGCTGGAAAACAGAACGGTCAATCCGTTTGTTTTGGAAATATCGGACGGAATTGGCGGAACAATACCGGTAATAAACACAGATTATTCATACTTTGGTGGTGCATACGGAATTATTGCTGATTTACCCAACACAACGTCCAGTTCCTTTAAGATAACAAACTCTTCCGTCATCACAATGGATGCGTCCGGAACAGCAACAAAATCAACAGCGACCGGAACAACAACCGGACATTTATTATCCGGAACTTTGACGGGTATCAGCGGATATGCTTACGGTATTGTAAACGAAGCAAACGCCAAAATCGGTATCGACTTAAACGGTCCGGGCGGTGTTTACGGTATGCAAAACTTTGCCCATATGTTCAGAGGGGAAACTTTGCCGGCTATCTATGCGATGTATAACGAAGGAACAATTGATATCCGTGTAACAAACACAGAAGGTACCGGAAGCGATAAGACAAGATTGATGAATTTGACTTATAAAGATAACGGTGTACGAATCAATGATCACATGATAACCATAAATTCATCCAGTGGTGATGTGACGGATGTCCCCTTCTCTGTCATCGGTATGATAACAAACTCAATTGCTGTCAACAACGGTCATATTTTAATCCACGTAGAAGGCGATGCCAAAGTCGCCGGTATGGTTGCTTATGATGGTGGTATAGCGGTCAACAACGGCGAAATCAAATTCACCGGAAATGCTGATAACTTTGTTGCTTTGTATGGTACCGGCTATCGTGAAATAGTGGATATATCATATTCTACTCGCGATAAAGAAGTAAAGAAAATAAATCCGGACACCGGGGCGGAAGAAACCTATACAATACAAGAAGAAGTGGAAACAAAAACAACAACAAAACAAGATTCCAGTGTCTTCAACTACGGAACAATTATTATAAATCCGCTTTATTATAATAATGTCAACTCATCCAGCGTTATGGATGGTGGCGATGGAGCTATTCGTGCTAATGTCGGTTCAAACCCAACCCATGCAAACCAATGGTCAAAGGTCGAACCGCCGGATGCACCGACAACTTATGATTATTCACAGTATGAAGAAGGTGATCTTTTGGATGAATTGCCTGTATCGCCTTTATCAACAACGGCGCTTTCAACAACACAATCCGAATCACCGAAAGTTGTTACCTTGAACAGCGGTGTAAATTATATTTCGGAAGGCAATGCCTCCTTTGAAGCAGAAGGAAATATCGTCAGCGGTTCCGTTATTGCCGGTTTAAGCAACGTCATGGACGGCAACAGCTTTGTTTACACGGCTGACGGACGCGGTAACGGTGCAATCATCGGTAACGGTGATTCATCTATGTTGTCATTGGATTCCGCATCTTACTTATTCGATGCCAGCTTCCAAACAAACGCCAACAACGCAAACGGTTTTGATATTGTTATGACGATGAAATCATTTGATGATGTCGTGGATAATAAAAGCTTGGCATCGTTCTTGACGAATAACTATGCGGCGGGTAATAATGAAGCATTTTTCAGTGAACTCAAATCCTTTGGTGATGCGGCCGCATTTACTTCGGCAGTGAACAGTATTATGGCATCTGATGTCATTACCAAGTTTGCACATGAAGATATCAGTGCGATGAGAGAAATCAACTTTACAATGAATGCGGCTATGTTTGCAAACGATGATAAACAAGTCTTTGAAACACAAGGCACTGTGAACGGCTTTAACTTCAAAGACAATAATAATTCCAGCGGACAATATGCTTTGGGAACAAAACGGATTTCTCCGAACTGGAAAGTCGGTTATGCGATGAGTAAAGCAAACATCAACACGGACAATGATAATGACACAACACGTCATAATGAAATGTTCCACGTATTTGCACCCATCGGATACGAAAGAAACGGAATTAAGCTGATATCTACTCCGCAAATCGGATTTGCTCGCGGACATTATACACGTAAAGGATACAACGATACATCTTATAACGGTGTTATAGAAAAACGTATCTTTGCTTTAATGAACGAAGCTCGTTATCCGATAGAGGTTGGCAGTTTTGAAATAGCCCCGACTGTTGAATTTAACGCAATCGCCTTTAACCAACGCGGCAGTGAAGGAAACAAAGCGTATGCTTTAACAATGCCGTCCGACAATCAATTATCTGTTGAAGCCGGTTTGGGTTTACATGCGAATAAACAAGTCGGCAACGTCAACTTGAATGCCGGATTGATGGTGTATAAAGAATTTGCTGACCCCTACAACGTTAAAATGGGAATGCGCGGTATGGATGGTTCATTCAACCTGTATGACGATACAAATGAATATCGTGGCGTTGCCACATTCGGCTTTGACTATGACGTGAACGACTGGAACCTTTACGGCACCGTCCAACACTTCATGGAAAGCGACACCCACACCAACGTCAAAACCGGGTTAAAGTATAAGTTCTAAACAAAAGGAAACAAAAAACCACCCCACCGAAATGGCGGGGTGGTTTATATGTAAGAGTTTAGCAAAGTTCTTTTGTTATTTCTTCCGGACTCTCTTTCTTTTTTCGAACAATATTCTCAAGTTTTGTTTCCGAAATATATTTTTCTTTCATAATTTCATAAAAATCAGTAGAAAGGGATAATCCTTGAGCTACAAAAAGCCTTTTGGGATCAACTTTATCAGCCGATATGTACTGAATATCAGGTAGAGGAACCTCTCTGGACCCTTTAAATCCTCTGCTACGACCCAATTGTTTTATCAATGGATCTTGTATATAATCTTGTATAACATCCCTGTATGCCTTTAAATATGAACCACCACCGCAAATAATCAATGGCAAAGAGTCTGCCCATTCTTCTGCGTAAGGATCTCGGTTTTCTTTGGTCGACCAAATTATACGTCCTAACTGTTTATAAAAGAGATTCAAGAATTTTTCTTTATCTTCTCTTTCGTTATATCTGTCAACGCCTAACTCATTTACAGACGACATATAAAATGCATATTTATCCATAGAGTTATCTTCAAAAATTCTAAAAGTGCAAACATCAGTTGTTCCGGCACCAATATCTATGGCACAGTATAATGCTTGTGCGGCCCCTTCTTCTTGTGTAACAAAGGATGAAACGGTGGCAACAATTTCGGGGATTATAGAACATTCAATGTCGGGTTCTTCATTGTATATGTTTTTATAATTGGTTTCAGTAATTACTCCTTTTTCAGACAGATTATATGCCGTTTTTAGTAAAGTTATGTATTTTTCATTTTCTCCGTCCGCACTAAATTTAGCAGATGGAATTCCCATATTTATTGTCCACATTATTTCTTTGTTCTTTAGTTAA
>JAGBRF010000089.1 GCA_017632555.1 Alphaproteobacteria bacterium
GAATAAAGAATAATTTTTAACTTTGTCCGGCTTTCCTTGACAACATAAATGTCCGTTTAAACATAAAACCTGATTAGAACGCGCCAACACAAAATTCAAATCATGGGATGCCATAATAACACAGCAACCACTTTGTTTTTGATAATCAAAAATCAAACGATACATTTGTTCTTCACCGGCGGTATCTAATCCTTGTGTCGGTTCGTCCAACAACAATAAATCCGGCTTGTTTTGCAAAGCATAAGCCAATAATATGCGTTGCATTTCTCCGCCAGACAATGTTGCCATATTCAATTTTGCCAAAGACATGGCGCCGACTTTTTCCAAACAATCCGTGTTTTTCAAAAAACGTTCAACCGTCATCGGCATATTCGGGTCAAATGATATTTTTTGTGGCATATATCCGATACGGGTATTTTTGCGAATCAATATTCGTCCGTGTGTCGGTTTTTCAATGCCCGAAATCAACTTTAATAAAGTGCTTTTTCCGCCACCGTTCGGACCGACCAAAGTGGTGAGTTGATTTTTTTTGAAAACGGCAGAAATATCCGATAACAGAGTTTTTCCCTGCGGTGCAAAAGAAACATGCTGAACGGTTATTTGCGTAAACATTATTTGTCCTTGATTTTTTCTGACAGTATTTTATAGTATCTAGAGTCAATTTGCAATAAAGGATTTCAAAATGAAACGTGTTTTTTTATTTTTGTTTGCAATTTTTGTTGCTTGTCCGGCCTTTGCGGCAAACAAGATTGTTGCAACTTATCCGCCGATTCAATCGCTTGTTTGGTCGGTTACGGAAGGGGTCGCCCCCGTCAATGTTATGTTTTCAAAAGCGCAAGCCAATCATCATAATGTTCAATTAAAACCGTCTCAAATGAGAATTTTAAAAGGGGCAACGATTGTTTTTTATGCTTCCGATGATTTGGAAACATTTATGAAAGACGCTTTGAAAACAGTGGCACCGAAGGCAAAAGCCTATTCGTTGATGGACGAAATACCGGATTTGACTTTGTTGGAATCAAAAAAAGATAAAGACAAAAAAGATGTTCATTATTGGTTGGACGTTGATAATGCACTTTTGATGGTTGATAAAATCACCGAAATTATGATAAACGAAGATCCGAAAAATGAAAAAAAATATCTTGCCAATCAAGAAAAATCAAAATCATATATCAACAGTTTGAAAACTTTTGAACGACCGGACGAAGCAAAAAAGTTTGTTGCTTTTCATGACGGGTTCGAATATATGGCAAACAGTTTCGATTTGGACATTACAACGTCCGATATTGATTTGGAAAGTATGAATACACCCAAAGCGGTCAAGGACGCCAAAAAAGAAATTAAAGAATCCAAAGCTGTTTGTTTTTTGGTGGATCCGCAAACAAATCGGCGTTATCTTAAATCTTTGGATTTGAAAGATAAGGACCTTGCCAAAATAGATGCTTTCGGGTGGAATATCGATACCGGTGTCGGACAATATTATCGAATGATGCGTTGGAATTTGGAAAGATTAGTTAAATGCTCAGCAAAAAAATAAAAAAATGCTTGCAAAGACAAAAAGAATCGGGTATAAGTAAAGCATACTCGTAGATTAATTCAAAGGGTGGGACTTGAAAAAGTCCCGCCTTTTTCAATAAAAAAAGGGTTAAAATGGATATTGTACAAAAAATAACAAAGATTATTGAACCGACCTTAACTGACCGTGGTTTTGAGTTGGTACGCATTCTGTTTCAGGGGGCGGATACAAATAACACTTTGCAAATTATGGTGGAACATGCGGATCATTCGGATATGAAAGCCGATGATTGCGAAACATTGTCGCGCGCTTTGTCCGCTATTTTGGATGTGGAAGATGTTATTCAATCCCGCTATGTTTTGGAAGTGACTTCCCCGGGTATAGACAGACCTTTGGTCAAATTGGCGGATTACGAACGCTTTGCCGGTCGCGAAGCCAAAATTGAAACAATGGTACCGGTTGACGGCCGTAAACGTTTCAAAGGAAAGTTGATCGGTGTTGACGGTAATGCTGTTCAAATAGAGTTTGAAGGTCAAAAACAAAATATTGATTTTTCGATTATCAGTAAAGCTAAATTGGTTTTGACCGATGAGTTGGTTGCACAAATGTTGAAAGGTAAAAAGTAAAGGAAAGAAAAATGGAAAATACAAATCAAATGCGTCCCGAATTGTTGCAGGTTGCTGAAGTTTTGGCACGTGATAAGGGTATCGATCGCGAAGATGTTTTGGAAGCAATGGAAGTGGCTATTGCCAAAGCCGGTCGTTCAAAATACGGTCCGGAATATGATGTCAGAGCCCACATTGATCGCAAAACCGGTGAAATTAAAATGGCTCGTTATATCGAAGTCGTAAACGAAGTCGAAGACGAAATGAAACAAATAACACCGGATAAAGTACCTGCTAAATACGGCAAGTTAAACGTTGGCGAATTTATCATTGATCCTTTGCCACCGATGGACTTTGGACGTATTGCTGCTCAAACAGCAAAACAAGTTATTGTTCAAAAAGTTCGTGATGCTGAAAGAATGCACCAATTCAACGAATTCAAAGATAAAGTCGGCGAAATCGTTCACGGTATTGTTAAACGTGTTGAATTGGGTCACGTCATTGTTGATTTGGGTCATGCGGAAGGATTGCTTCGCCGTGATGAATTGATTCCGAACGAAACATTCCGCGTTGGCGATCGTGTTCGTGCTTATTTAATGGATGTCAGAAGTGAAGTTCGCGGACCGCAAATTTTCTTGTCCCGTTCTCATCCCCAATTTTTGGCAAAATTGTTTGCAACCGAAGTACCGGAAGTTTATGACGGCTTGATTGAAATTAAATCAGCGGCTCGTGATCCGGGGTCTCGTGCAAAAGTGGCTGTTTGGTCAAAAGATAACACAATCGATCCGCGTGGTGCTTGTATCGGTATGCGTGGTGTTCGTGTTCAAGCAATTGTGACCGAATTGCAAGGCGAAAAAATTGATGTTGTTCATTGGTCCGCAGATCCGGCAACATTTATTGTAAATGCTTTTGCGCCATCTGAAATTTTGAAAATCGTTTTGGACGAAGAAAACAAAAAAGCGGAAGTTGTCGTTCCTGATGAACAACTTTCACAAGCTATCGGTCGCCGTGGTCAAAACGTTCGTTTGGCATCTATTTTGACCGGTTGGCACATTGACGTGTTGACGGCTGATCAAGAAGCTGAAAATCGTCAAAACGAAGAAAAAGGTCGCTTGGATTTATTCATGCAAGCATTGGATGTTGATGATATGATTGCACACTTGTTGATTCAAGAAGGTTTCACAAAAGTCGAAGAAATTGCATTTGCTGATTTGGACGAATTGGCCGGCATTGACGGTTTTGATGAAGCTTTGGCAAAAGAATTGCAATCTCGTGCCGCAACATACTTGACACAAAAGAACGAAGATTTGCAAAGCAAAATCAACGAATACAACTTGGCTGATGATTTGAAAAACTTTAAAGGTTTGGATTTGACTATGTTGGAAGCGTTGGGTTCAAAAGGAATTAAAACTTTGGACGATTTTGCTGATTTGTCTTCTGACGAATTGATTGAAATTGTCGGAAACGAACTTTCCGCCGATGATGCAAATGCTTTGATTATGAAAGCAAGGGAGCATTGGTTTGACGAAAGCAAGTCCGAAAACTAAATTTCAAAAAATAAAAGCCGTGGATGGGGAACGCCGTTGCCTTGTTTCGGGCGAACCCCGTCCGCGCGAAGCGTTGATTCGCTTTGCGTTGGGTCCGGATAATGTCGTTTATCCTGACTTGGCGGAAAAGTTGGGCGGACGCGGTGTGTGGATCAGTGCCGATAAAAAGGTATTGCAAACCGCCGTTTCAAAACGCTTGTTTAATAAAGGATTCGGACAAGGGGTCAATATACCGCAAGATTTGGTTCAAATTACGGAATCAAATTTAACAAAACGCGTTTTGGATTTGTTGAGTTTGGCAAACAAATCCGGCGCCATAGAAACCGGTTTTGATAAAATTAAAGAAGCTTCCTTGAAGGAAGATTTTGCTTTTTTAATCGAAGCTGTTGATGGTTCAAAATCGGAACAAAATCGTTTGGCTCAACGTTTAAAGGATATTCCTGTTTATTCGATTTTAAACAGAGAGCAATTAAGTGAACACATTGGTCGTGATTGTGTGCATTTAGCAATAAAAAACAATAAAATGACGACAACTTTACAAAAAGAATTGATGCGTTTGGGCGCATTTTTAAATGAAGGACAACAAAATGAGTGAAACAAAAACACCTTTAACATTAAATCGTGGAACGTTAGAATTGAAGAAGCCATTGGAAAGAACGCAACTCCGTTCTAATTATGGCGCTTCAACAAAGGTTGTTCAGGTCGAAGTACGTAAAAAAAGAACGGCTGTTCCGACTGCTGCAAACACTTCTGCTTTGAGTCAGGAAGATCAGGCTCAAAAATTAAAGCTGTTGATGGAAGCTAAAAAAGTCGAAGAACAAAAGGCAAAAGAACGTGCCGAAGACGAAGCTCGCCGTGCCGCTTTAAAGGCCGAAGAAGATGCAAAAAAAGCTGCCGAAGAAGAAAAAAGATTGCAAAAACAGGAAGAAGAGGCCGCCGCATCCGCTCAACCCGTTGTCGATGTTCCGTCCGAACCGGTCAGAAATAAGGAAAAGAAACATTACGATAAAAACGATAATGATGATGACGATGATGAAGATAATTCATACAAAAATCGTAAAAAAATGCCGTCCAATGATAAAAATATGATGATGCCGAAACGTTCTAAATCCGGTGGTGAAGAACGCCGTCAATCAGGCAGAATCAACGTAGCCGCTTATATGGGTGGCGGTGATGACGATGATGATGACGGGTGGGGACAACGCCGGGGCCGTTCTTTGGCTTCCATTCGCCGCGCACGTGAAAAAGAAAAATTGAAACATCAGGAAGCTTTAAAAACCGCTGAAAAAATTTCACGTGAAGTTGTTATTCCCGAAACAATTACAGTTCAAGAATTGGCAAACCGTATGGCTGAACGTGCCGCAACGGTTGTTAAAACTTTGATGAATTTGGGTGTTATGGCAACAATTACACAAACAATCGACGCCGATACGGCCGAATTGGTTGCGGAAGAATTGGGACATAAAGTTATTCGCGTTGCCGAATCCGATGTTGAAAACATTTTGAAATCCGAAGAAGATAAAGCCGAAGACTTATTACCGCGTCCGCCTGTTGTTACGGTTATGGGACACGTTGACCACGGTAAAACATCTTTGTTGGACGCTTTGCGTTCCACCAATGTTGCCAGCGGTGAAGCCGGCGGTATTACACAGCACATCGGTGCTTATCAGGTGACTTTGGCAAACGGACAAAAAGTGACGTTTATCGATACGCCGGGACACGCAGCGTTTACGGCTATGCGTGCACGTGGTGCTAAAATTACGGACGTTGTTATTTTGGTCGTTGCCGCCAATGACGGTGTTATGCCTCAAACAATCGAAGCAATTGCTCATGCCAAAGCGGCAAACGTTCCAATCGTTGTTGCAATCAACAAAATCGATGTGATGGGTGCTAACCCGGAAAAAGTCAAAATGGATTTACTCAATCACGAAGTTGTTGTTGAAAGTTTGGGGGGTGAAACTTTGTGTGTAGAAGTTTCCGCTAAACAAAAAATGAATTTAGACAAATTGGTCGAAGCCGTTTTATTGCAAGCCGAAGTGTTGGATTTGAAAGCTAACCCGAATCATTCGGCGCAAGGCGTTGTTGTTGAATCCAAAATGGAAAAAGGTCGCGGACCGGTTGCTACCGTGTTGATTTCACGCGGTACATTAAAAGTCGGTGACGTTTTTGTTGTCGGTCAAGAATGGGGACGCGTTCGTTCTTTGTTGGACGATAAAGGTAAACGTTTGCAAGCTGCTTTGCCGGCTCAACCGGTTGAAGTTGTCGGGTTGCAGGGGGTTCCTGCCGCCGGTGATGATTTGTTCGTTGTTGAATCCGAATCCAAAGCGCGTGAAGTTTCCGGTTATCGTCAAAGAAAAGCCCGCGAAGCTTTGTCTATTAAACGCGTTGGCGGTTCGACTATGGAACAAATGTTTGCTCAAATTAAAGCCGGTGAAACAAAGACATTCCCTGTTATTGTTAAAGGTGACGTTCAAGGTTCTGTGGAAGCCTTGCAAGGTACGTTGGCAAAAATTGCAAATGATGAAGTTCGTATCAACGTTATTCATGCCGGTGTCGGTTCAATCAACGAATCCGATGTCACTTTGGCGCGCGCCAGTAACGCAACGATTATCGGATTTAATGTACGTGCCAACCCGCAAGCGCGTGAAAATGCCAAACGTGATGGTGTAGATATTCGTTATTATTCCATCATCTATGATGTTGCCGATGATATGAAGAAAGCGGTTGAAGGATTGCTTACTCCGGAAGAAAAAGAAAAGATTTTGGGTTATGCCGAAATCCGTCAAGTCATTCACGTTCCGAAAGTCGGTAATGTTGCCGGTTGTATGGTAACGGAAGGTTTGGTCAAACGCGGTGCAAAAGTACGTTTGTTGCGTGATAACGTTGTTATTCACGAAGGCGAATTGAACCAATTAAAACGTTTCAAAGATGATGTAAAAGAAGTCAAAGCGGGCTTTGATTGCGGTATCAGCTTTGTCAATTACGAAGACATTAAAGAAGGCGATACAATCGAATGCTTTGAATTGGAAAAAGTGGCTGTTTCTTTGGATATAAAGGTGTAAAATATGGTTCGGAAAAATACAGTTAAAGCCCCAACAGAACGTCAATTGCGCGTGTCGGAAGAAATTAAACATCTGGTTTCTTCCGCATTGTTGACAATGGAATTTTATGACGAAGATTTGAACCCGTCTATGATTATGGTGACTGATGTTAAAGTCAGCCCTGATTTTTCATGGACAACGCTTTATGTGCATTCCATTGGAAAAGCGGATGAAGACGCTATGGTTGAAGCGTTGAATCGCCACAAAGGTGCTTTCCGCAAGTTGATTGGGGATAAAATTCGTTTGCGCATTACACCGGACGTGCGTTTCCGTCTGGATAATCGGTTCGAAGAAGCCGCCAAAATAGATGCGCTGTTCGATAATCCGATTGTCAAAGCCGATATCGAAAAACAAGATTAGTTTTGTAAATGGGGGAAAAGATGTCAATAGTTCCGAAAAAAAATAAATTTCCGACACGGGGTCGTAAACGGGTTTTGCAAGATAACGCAGAACCGAAATATGAAAAACAACCGGAAAACAACGAAACGTCAGACGAGCAGGAAGCTTCGAGTAAAGTGTTGATGACGATTCTTTTTTTGTTTTCGGTGCCACTTCTTTTATCTTTTTTATTGGGTGGGGTGAGCTTTCTGTTTTCATCTTTTTTTGAATATGATTGGTATAAGATGGAATATGTCTTCAAATTCAAATCATATGATTTTAAATTTGCCTTGCTACAATTATTTATTTCCGGGGTGGGTCTGTTTTTTATAACTCTTCTTTTGATGTGTTGGTTTTGCCCCAATAATAAATTTGTGAAGAAAATTATAAATAAATATGACAGGAAATTAGAGGCAAGAGAAGGTAAACCCGTGGCACAAGAAGAAAGAAAATACTTTGCTTTTTATGTGGATTTTATTATCGGTTTTGTTTTTATTTTGGTGTTGCTTACGAGCACTCTTTCAAAGGCTTTGGTTGCTTTGCTTATCTTTTTGATTTTAAGAAAAGCCCTTATTGAAATGACCATATCGGAATTCGAAAACAGAGATTCGTAAATGGAAAAAATTCGCAACGATATAAACGGTTGGTTGGTGGTGGATAAACCCGTGAATATGGGTTCAACCGATGTTGTGCGCGAATTAAAACACTTGATGCACCCGATGAAAATAGGTCATGGCGGAACGTTGGATCCGTTTGCCAGCGGTGTTTTGCCAATTGCGTTGGGAAAGGCGACTCGAACCGTGTCTTATGCGATGGACGGGCTGAAAACATACGAATTTATTATTCGTTTTGGTGTTCAAACGGCAACCGATGATTTGGATGGTGACGTTATTGCCACAAATGAAATGCGTCCAACCGCCGAACAAATAGAATCTGTTTTACCCCGATTTATCGGTGATATTGACCAAATGCCACCGGCATACAGTGCTTTGAAAGTGAACGGCAAACGTGCTTATGATTTAATTCGAAACGGTATTCAACCCGACTTAAAAAGTCGCAAAATACATGTAGAATCCTTGCGGTTGACGGATGTTATCAGTGCCGATGAAATGCGCTTTGAAGTCGTTTGCGGTAAAGGAACTTATGTGCGTTCGTTGGGGCGTGACATAGCGTCTGCGGTCGGTTGTTTGGGTCATTTGTCGTTTTTACGCCGAACCGCATGCGGTGCTTTTACGATAAAAGATGCTTTTTTGCTTGACAAAATAAAAGATTTGTGGTATAAAGACGAACTAGTTGGTCGCCTGTACTCTATCCAAACCGTTCTGAGCGACATCTTGGAACTGGCTTTGACAGAGGAACAAGCGCGTTTTTTGTCCCACGGACAATCTTTGAAGGCGCCTGATGGTGTGAAACAAGGAATGACCTATAAAGCGACATTAAACGGTTTGTTGGTGGCTTTTGTTTTGGTTGACGGAAATTTAATTCGACCAACCAAAGTTTTTAAACAATTTAATTAAAGGAAAAAAAGATGTCGATATCAAAAGAAAAAAAAGCCGAACTGATTAAAGAGTTCGCAACAAAACAAGGTGATACAGGTTCACCGGAAGTTCAAGTCGCTATTTTGACAGAACGGATTAAAAATTTAACCGAACACATGAAAGATCACAAAAAGGATTTTATTTCCCGTCGTGGTTTGTTGATGATGGTTGGTCAACGTCGTCGTTTGTTGGCTTATGTCAAAAAACAAAACGTTGCTCGTTACGAAAAACTTATTAAAACTTTGGGTTTGCGTAAGTAAAATTTCAAAAGGGGCGGGCAGACAAGCTTTGCCCCTTTTTGAACCTTAGATTAAAAGCTGGTTCGGTCGCGTCTGAATGGGTCAGCGCGATGATGATGTAGGTAGAAAGGTAGAATATATGTCATTATTTAAAACTTATAAAAGAGAAATTGAATGGGCAGGTCGCCCTCTTTCCATTGAAACCGGTAAAATTGGTAAACAAGCAGATGCGTCTGTTATCGTGACTTATGGTCAAACGATGGTTCATTGTGCTGTTTGTGCCGCCAAAGAAGCTCCGGAAACATTTGAAGATTTTATGCCGTTGACAGTGAATTATGTTGAAAAAGCATATGCTGCCGGTCGTATTCCGGGCGGATTTTTTAAACGTGAAGGTAAACCAAGTGAATTGGAAGTTTTAATTTCACGTTTGATTGACCGTCCTATTCGTCCTTTGTTTGCAAAAGGATTTCATAACGAAACGCAAGTTACTTGCACTTTGTTATCTCACGATTTGAAAAACAATCCGGATATCGTTGCTATGATTGCGGCTTCTGCTGCTTTGACATTGTCCGGCTTGCCGTTCTTGGGCCCGATTGCTTCTGCACGTGTCGGTTACATTGACGGTGAATATGTTTTGAATCCGGAAATCAAGAAAGTTAAAGAAAGCCAATTGGATTTGGTTGTTGCCGGTACAAAACAAGGTGTTTTGATGGTTGAATCAGAAGCTCAAGAATTATCCGAAGACGTGATGTTGGGTGCTGTTGATTTTGGTCATAAAGCTTTCCAACCGGTTATCGATATGATTATTTCTTTGGCAGAAGAATGTGCCAAGGATCCTTGGGAATTGCCGGCAGTTCCGGCCGAATATGAAAAAGTAAAAGCCACTTTGGCCGAAAATGTTACAGATGATTTGAAAGCCGCTTTTAAAATTCATGATAAGTTGGCTCGTCAAGATGCTGTCGGTGCCGCAAAAGAAAAAGCTTTGGCTTTGTTTGCCGAAGACGAAGTTTGCTTGCCGATGGTTGAACCGATTTTCCACGATATGGAAGCGCAAATTATGCGTCAAGATGTTTTGAAAACCGGTGTTCGTATTGACGGTCGTGATACAAAAACCGTTCGTCCGATTGAATGTGAAGTCGGATTACTCCCAAAAGCTCACGGTTCCGCTTTGTTTACACGTGGTGAAACACAAGCGTTGGTTGTTGCCACTTTGGGAACCGGTGAAGATGAACAAATCGTTGACGATTTGACCGGCGAGTACAGCCAAACATTTATGTTGCATTATAACATCCCGCCGTATTCCGTCGGTGAAGTCGGTCGTATTGGTTCTCCTGGACGTCGTGTAATCGGTCATGGTAAATTGGCATGGCGTGCATTTCATCCGATGTTGCCGACAATCGAAGAATTAGCATAC